>DATEBC010000275.1:0-2942 GCA_035288065.1 Sedimentisphaerales bacterium
TTTATTAAGTAGGCCTAACCTGCAATTTTGCAGAAGCCTTAAAGTCCATTGTTAAGGAGACCAAGAAATGAAGAAACACATGCTCTGTTTGTTGCTGGCCGGCTTCATCGCCCCTGCGCCCGTCTTCGCCGAAGAGACGAAGACGGGAATCCAGGATGCAGAACATCAGCTCGTAATGTTCGGCATCCAGTTGAAGCAGAAAAGGGCGGAATCAGACTTCAAATTCGATCAGCAGATGCGGGAACTCGGACTCGAAAAGGCCCGTCTTGAAATTGAACACGCCCATCGAAAACTCGGGCGCCACCCCGGACCAAAACCGGAACGAATCTGCGCAATCATTCTGTTAATCGCCGTTCTGAACAGAATCTTGGCGCCGATCTGGATTTACAGGGACATGCGGCAGAGAAACGCCGGCTCGGTCATATTGGTGCTGTTAGGCATTCTCGGCGGTCTTGCCGGGCTGCTGACATACGCGGTCATCCGACTCGGCGATGTCAACACAAGCGCAGGCACGCGCAAATAGACCAATTCCGGATATACAGCCTGGTGAGTACATACTCAGTATGCACTCATCCGTAAATGCTTGGCCGGCAACGAACGACCTGAAGCGCCGCGTACTCATTGTCGGCGAACGTGAAGACCGATTCCAGACCGGTTCGACTGAAAATGTGCTTGACCTCCGCCGACGCATTGCAGAACACTAAGCGACGCCCGGACGAAATGAGGTACTTGTCCAATATCATAAGTGCGCAAATGCTCTCGGAAGTCAGCATCCCAACATCGGAAAAATCGACTATAACGTCACGATCGCATCCCTCACTGATCATCTCGGTGACTTCGTCAAGCTCAGAACCCAGATGAGGCTCGCTGGGCAGGGTGACGAATAGAATATCTTCCGAAATACTTCTTATCCCCACTTTATACCTCCATTCTACACAACACAGATTTCCATCCCCCACCGATGCGTTATCGGAGCAACGCCGAACACTTCGCCGTGCTAACGAAAGCATAGCGCATAAATCTGGAAATCAAAATCGCACCGCCCGAAAAATGGCCTCTCAACCGCGGCCGCCGGCGGACCCGCCGGGCCCTGTCCTCCGGTCTTTTTCTCCACGTTGAAAGAAACTGCAATTTTTTTTGTCAATTGCCTGAGAAAAAAACAAACCTGATTATTCCTCGTTATCGGGTTTAATTGGGGCAAGCCAACACCTATGGGAAAAAGGCCTGGAGCCTGCCATCTGGAGTTTGGGGATAGGCAAGGAAGCCTGAGAGCTTCTCAGTTCGATTCCATCTTGCCTGCATTGAAGCCGCACTGCATCACCCCTCCGAGCGTCATCAGGAAAAGCTCAAGGTTGACACGCCACTGTGCCGATGCACGGATAGCAGAAAAGAGCAACGATCGGCATCACCCAGACATGCTCGGCCAAGTGTCCGATTGAAACGTTGAAAAGTGAATAAACAAAAAGCTACTACAGCACCCTTGCCCCTGTAAAGCAGCGCGCGAGTATTTCAAACACACATAAAAAAAGTATATAGAGGAATATCCTCGCACCTGGCATTACAGGGGCCTTTTTTTGCGCCCATCCAACCCAAAGTCCACGTTGTTATTCTTTCTTGTCGAATCACTTGAGCGGGTCCCACAAATCCGGATTGCCGTCAACCTCCTCTGCAGCAAGCCGCCCGCAATGGCCGTCCCAGTACAGCACGTTCACATTACCATAATGACGATAGGCCGTCATCCCGTACGTCTCGAAGCCGCGCCAATCCTCGCCGTTCTCGAAGTAGTCGTTGCTGTCGCAGAAAGCGTAGATGATCCACCAATCCAGCGCGTCGGCCATAAAGAGCTTCTCCGAAGGCCGCTTGACCCATCCTTCCTTATCGGAAAGATCCCCCACCCCCACTTCCGCTGCGGCGGCATCCCCGCTCACGTTCACCCCGTAGCTCCTGTCAATCGGATAGAGCCTATCTTCAGGATGATCCAGGGCATAGCTCGCCTCCGGACAAATAAACTTCCTCGTCACGTTCGGCGTCCACTCCCCAGTCGCGGTTATCCCTCTTTCCTTCTCTTCCAGACGGAGTATCCGCAGACCGATAGACCGCCGAAACGAATCGTTGTTGAACCACGGAGTATAAGGCTCGTAGCTCGTATGTGGCAGATACTTGCCTGTTTCAGCCAGATACTGCTTATGGGCAAGCGAGAAGGTCCGCAGAGTAGTCATGCACCACAACTGCCGAGCCTGGCCCCGAGCTCTCTGCAACGCGGGAACCAGTATTGCCATCAAAAGGGCGATTATCGAAATCACGACCAGCAGCTCAACAAGCGTGAACGCCTCGCTTTTCCTGCCGGCTGTCATAACACTGCCCCCTAAGTTTCAAACACACCTAAGCCGCCCCCTGAACACAATATGATTATACCACACGCACGGCAAAAGAGTAATACGCAAATCCATGAATGCAGGGCAATCGCCACAAAATTGACGACCCAACAGAGCCACGACCGTAGTGGAGTGGTCCTGCCACGCTTTAACGACTAAAAGACAGACTTTCCGGCAATCAGGTTTCACCGTGTCCTGCCGAGTCAGACGAAGCCGAGGGCAGGCTGTGGCAGGCGTCTGGCCGAAAAGCAAATGAACTAATCAAATAGAAAGACTCTCTCGCGAAAACAGGAGATTGCCACGAGCCGACTTCGGCGGCTCTCGCAATGACAACCCGGCAAATGAAGTGCTACAGACCGTTCCTTAGTGTTTTGGTGCGCCCAGGACGCCTTACTGGCGGCCCGAGGATTACAAGCCCCGCCCGTAAGGGCGTGTTGCCCAAACCCTAAGCACTAAATCCGAAATCCTAAACAAGCTCAAATAACCAAAATTGAAATGACCCATACTGTTCTGACATCGTCAGAACAGAGTTTTGCTGATTCGGACATTAGTGTTTTGAATTTGTTT
>DATEBC010000276.1:0-3058 GCA_035288065.1 Sedimentisphaerales bacterium
AGCGGCGGCGGCAGCAGACGTCGCTACTGACAATCAATACTGTCAAGACATCTCATACGCGTTAATGCTCATTTGGCAATACTGCCGATTGGCAAAGTAGGCAAAGTAGGGACAGTGGGGCCCCGTTGAAAGACGTCACGCGGCTTTATCGTCACCCATATACCTGCACAACGTGTATTTTCTGGTCATTGCGAGTCCCTTAGGGATGCGGCAATATCGAAATCCGAATGATCGAATGACCTAAATACGCGTTTGTTGGGCGGGGGATAGGGTGATATAGTCGATGAAGGTTGTTTGAAACCGGAAAAAAGACTTCTCAAGGAAACACGCTGGGTAGGCAATCAAGAGAAGCGCAACCAATTGCGGGGTATTCGACGCCTCCTCTGTCTTTAGTTTGGCCGGTTAGTCTATTGTTCTGTCAAGATCGAGACTGTTGGCGTCATCGTGAGTCCTGCAGGCGCAAAAAATTTGCGCCGACGCGCAAAGCACGGAAATCCGGGCTTTGGCCGAATATCAAATCGTCCTCGTCGATCTCGCCTATGCCACAGGCACAGTCCTCGGCGCCGCAAAAGTCCGCTGGGAACCCACATTCCCCTGATGTACGCTCGCCCCCCCACTCGAAATAAACGCCACAGACATAATCCACCCACACCCAAACTGAAAGAGTAAATACAAATGAATTGACACTCGCAGTGGCATGGAATAGGTATGTCTTGGGTCCCGCGCATTTGCGCCGCCATCCGCCGCGATTTGCTGCCGCCCCTTACGTTATCCACTTGCAACCCTCGTTCTTGCCCAAAAAACGAGCTCTTGCCTACTGCAAGCAAAGGGGTTATGGCGCGAGTCTCGGACTGTCAATCCGAAGGTTGAGGGTTCGAGTCCCTTCGGCCTCGTTACACAAAGTACTGGTAATACAGCACTTACAAAAACCCGAAGCGAGAGCGATTCACCGCCGAATAGGAATCTTGTTTCTCGCTTGTACTACAACCCGTCAACTTCTTGTTTTTTATGCACGTTTTTCTAAAACAACCTTTATAACTCTTTTTTCTTAAAGGCTTTATATCTTTTTTCTGCCTCTTTGAACTTCTGCGACTCGGCCTTGTTTTTGAGGCTTTTCCTGGCCGTTTCTTTTGCTCTTTTCTTTGTGCCTTAGTGTCTTAGTGGCAATAATTTTGGTTGCGGCCAAAGGCCGCGCCAAGTCCTCTGTGGCAAACAATTCACTTGACACACAACTATAGACATAGTATAATACTCACCAAACTAACGTAATGCTATCGCGCCTTTCAAGGAACAGAAAACCAAACATGGCAGGCACAAGAATCAAACGACAGCGCCACCCAAGCGGAAGACCCTTGAGCCGTCCTGGATCGCTCTGCTGCTTTGTGCCTTTGCGGCTACAAGTCAATTACGCAAAACAAACCCAATTTCCAAAACGCAGAAAACAACGCAACATCCTACGAGAAAAAGACTTACGAAAATACTCCGCTCCCCCACACTCGAAAAAACGAACCCAAACGAACCCAATTCACCCCCCGCGATACGCAATCCGCAATACGAAATACGAACCCAATCAGACTCGCAGCCGTCCGCCGCAGGCGGACCTTTGGATCAACGCGCCCGGGGCGGGCCAATCCTGGCGCAACGAACCCCCGAGTATGCAAACCACCCGGAGGCGCCGGGATCAAGCCCGGTGCTCAGCCTGCAACACCTTACTACTCGGAACCGGCGTACTTCTCCCACTGTTCCGGGAAGAATTCCTTGGCCTTGGCTTCGAGCTCCTGGTCGCTTATGGCGGTCAGTCGGCCTTCAACTTCGTATTGGTCGATGACCCATCGCGCCAGCTTGTGGACCCTGATCTTGTTGATCCTGTCGCCGCCCTTGAGGCCGAAGAATTCGTTGACCCAGTGGGCGACGCCGTCGGCACCGCTCTTATCGGTAATTGCGACGCGGGCGGGCTTGCCGAGGAGCTTTTCCGTATCGAAGATATTGTATATCCGCTCATCCTGGCGAAGTCCGCCGGCGTGAATACCGGCGCGAGTCGTATTGAACGCCCGGCCCGCAAACGGATAATTGTCCGGAATCGGCAGCCCGATGGAGCGCATATAGTCGGCCAGCTCCGTAATCACCATAGTATCCATGCCGCACGTATCGCCCTTCAAAGCGATATACTCCATGACCGCACCCTCCAACGGGGGATTGCCCGTCCGCTCGCCGAACCCGAACAGCGTCGTATTAACCGCGTCGCAGCCGTACAGCCAGGCCGTCCCGGCGTTGGTATGCACCTTGTGAAAATCGTTGTGCCCGTGCCACTCCAGCCGGCCGCTCGGAACGCCAACCTCATGGTTCAGCTTGTAGATAAGTTTCGGGATGCTCCTCGGAAGCTCCGCTCCCGGGTAGCTTATTCCGAATCCCATCGTATCGCAGAGGCGGATCTTCGCCCTCTGCTCTTCGGGGACCTGTTCGCTCATCTCCATCAGCCGCTCGACAAACGGCAGGACAAAACCCTCGACGTCGGCCCTTGTTATATCCTCCAGATGGCACCTCGGCCTGACGCCGGCCTCGAACGCCGCATCGACGACCTCGCAGTAGCTCTCCATGCACTCTTTGCGGGTGCGGAATTTCAGCTTCTGGAAGATATGGTAGTCGGAGCAGCTCGTAAGCATCCCGCTCTCCGTAAGGCCGGCCTCCTTGACAAGCCTGAAATCGCCCTTGACGGCGCGTATCCAGCCGGTGCACTCGGGATACTTATGGCCGAGCCGGCGGCATCGGTCCAGCGTCTCGCGGTCGTTCTTCGTGTAGAGGAAGAACTCCGTCTGCCTGATAACGCCGTTCGGCCCGCTCAACTTGCTGAGCAGATCGTATATGTGCACCATTTGGTCGATAGTATAAGGGGGCCTCGCCTGCTGGCCGTCGCGGAACGTCGTATCGGTTATAACTATAGGCCGACCCTTAATCCCGGCGAAATCAAACTCCACGGCCTGCCCGTCGATATTCTCAATCACCGCCCCTTCGAACCTGATCAAAGGCGGAAGGCTGTGAACGTAAATATCCTCAACCA
>DATEBC010000277.1:0-5864 GCA_035288065.1 Sedimentisphaerales bacterium
AAGACTGCCTCAATCTCATTCGGGTCGGCCTTGAGGTTTTTGGCCACTTCATCGGCGGATTTGGCGACGTTGAGAATGCTCTTGCCGTGCTCAAAATTGCCGCGGCTGCTGACGTCATAGTATGCGTCGAAAATCCGCGCATCTTTTGCGCCCAGGACTTTTCTTGTCTCGGCGGGGTCCCAAACGTAGAAAGCCCCCTCTTTGCCTTCGGAGTCGGCGTCCTCGGCGGCGTAGAAGCCGCCCTTAAGATCGGCCATATCGCGCAGGACATAGTCAAAAACCTCTCGCACGATAGCGGCGTACTTCTTGTTTTGCGTAGCCTGATAGGCCTCGATATACACCCTGCTGATGAGCGCCTGGTCGTATAGCATCTTCTCGAAATGCGGAACCAGCCAGCGCGCATCAGTGGAGTAGCGATGAAAGCCGCCGCCGAGATGGTCGTAAATCCCCCCTTTGGCCATCGCATCAAGCGTAGTCCTGACCATATCGAGGGCCTCTTCATCACCAGTTCTGTGCCAATAGCGCAGCAGGATCGAAAGGCTGCTGGGCTGCGGAAATTTCGGCGTGGCGCCGAAGCCGCCGTTGGCGGCGTCGAATATGCTCTGAAGGCTGGACTTGGCGGCTTTGAGGATATCGACCGAGAGATCCTGCGGGTTTTCCTGCCGGGCCTGTGCGGCCATTGCTTCTGTAATCGCCCCGGCGGAGCTGAGCAACTGGTCCCGCTTATTCTTCCAGGCGTCGGCGATGGCCAGGAGCAACCGCTCCAAACCTGGCCGGCCAAAGCTGTCCCTGGGTGGAAAATATGTTCCGCCGTAGAAGGGCTTGCCTTCCGTGGTCAGGAAGACCGAGAGCGGCCAGCCACCGCTGCCGGTCATCGCCTGTACGGCATCCATATACACCGCATCGATGTCGGGCCGCTGCTCCCGGTCAACCTTTATGCACACGAAATGCTCATTCAAAATTGCCGCAAGCTCCTCGTTCTCAAAGCTCTCGTGCTCCATAACGTGGCACCAGTGGCAGGTCGAATAGCCAATAGAAAGGAAGATGGGCCTATCCAGTTTTTTGGCGATTTCGAAGGCCTCTTTGCCCCAGGGATACCAATCCACGGGATTGTCGGCGTGTTGCAGTAGATAGGGACTTATCTCCCCGGCGAGGCGATTCTTATGCTTGTGTTGTACGGTTGTTGCATCCAAAGTCATAAGAGCTTTCTCGTGCCGGGCAGAACCGACGAGCGGTCGCACCGGCAACACGGCTGTCGCAAGGCATATAAATACAAGTAGCCAGGCCATTGGAAGATGGAAAATCCCACGGCCACCGGCTTCCTGTAACGGCACGTCCATAATGTATTTCTTCTTGTATTTGCTATTGTTGTCTTACTTTGCCGGGAGATTCGGGGGCATCGGCGCATAATAATGCTTCGGCAGCTATCTTACGACCCGTATCGGTCTTAAATACGGTATCAACAGTGTGGCGAATCTTGTCGGCATCGGCATCGGGCATTTCATCAGGAATGTTCACGAGCCAATCGGCGTCCCAGACGCATCGAAACTCGATTGTGTCTATATCTTTAGCGCTGTGATGATTAGCAATGATCTTGCAGATATGCTCGATTGCCGCTTCATCGACGTTCAACTCCTTCAAAATCTCTCCGGCTATCGGCGGCCCTTCGATCTCCTGGTACTTTCCTGCAACCGAATTGTACTTCTGCTCCGCCTGATGGATTCCAATGTCGTGCAGGATAGCGGCCGCTTTTACAATTAGCGGCTCTGCGCCCTCTTCGGCCTGTATCCGCTCTGCATAGTTCAAGACAGCCAGAGCATGGTCGATGCGTTTCTTGTCGTTGCCGAATACCTGTTTCATCTTGTCGATGAGCTTGCGGCAGAGACTGTTGACGTCTTTCACCGTAACGATACCGAGGCATTGCTCGGCGTAGCGGCACCATTCCGCGCAGCCGAGGTCTATCTTGGGATTCATGACGACCTGGCCGCAGTTTCGGCATTTGAGCTTAGGCTCGTCCTTAAAGAACTCAATGCGGCTGCCGCAGCCGCTGCATCGGACCTCGAAAATGTCCTGCGGCTTCCAGTACCGCTGATCTTGTCCCGGACACCTGAACATCTTGCGCTTCCCGCTTTCGTCTAAATCATACTTTTGTGCGTATCATCGTCAATAGCATTTTGAATCTCTTCGTCGCGGCTACGGCGTGCGGCACGTTGCCGGGCATTATTATTATGCCGCCCGCAGCAACGTCGTTCTCTCGACCGTCTATCGTTATCGTCGCTTGGCCGTCGAGGACCTGCACGACGGCATCATAGGGAGTCGTGTGCTCGCTGAGCTTCTGGCCCTCGTCGAAGGCAAAGAGCGTAATGGCGCCGGCTGGCTTGTCGAGTATCGTCTTGCTGACAATTGAATCGCCGGCGTAATCGACCATCTCGGCAAGGCCTCTGGCGCGGCTGAGACAGTCCTGCAGCACCGTTGAATTCTTCTGTGTCATCTAATATTCCTCGCGGTCTTTTTGGGCTTCTGCCCCACACCCCAGCAAAACTTGCTCAAGGCTAATGTCTCTGAGGAAGTCGTCAACGCACTTTTGAAGTCCCGCGAGTTTCTCCCGCACGGGACAGACTCTCTGGCGCGTGCAAGCGTCAAGAGCGGCCAGGCACCTGTTCAAAGAAATCGGTCCCTGGATGACTTCTATGACTTCGAGCAGGGCAATTTGTGCGGGCGGCCGGCTGAGGCGAAACCCGCCTTTCGGCCCCATAAAACTCTTGACAAGGTTTGCTTTTTGTAGCCTCTGCATCAGTTTGCAGGCAAGCTGATAAGAAATTTCCTCATCGGCCGCTATGGTCCTGGTTGATACTGCGCCGTTTGAGTAGTGCCTCCCCAAATGGATCATTGCACGCAAGGCATAATCTGTATTTCTTCTGATAACGTCCATTTTTGATGTGCACCTTTCATACAGTAGCTTCTAAGGCGTCGAATAGGACTCATATAGACCTATTCGTTGCATTTGTCAACACAGAATAGATGCAGAATCAAGGGTTGCCGTTTACACATAGGCTCTACATGTTCGCAGGCCACCCTTGAACATTAACCAGCCGAAACACCAAATGGACCACTGACAGCCCGCCACGCAAAGGACCGCTATTCGCTTCTGGCCTTTTCATATCCGAGCACCGGACGATAGAATCCCGTAGTCGTGTCCTGCCATCCGACAACAGTAAGCTCCCTGCCGGCAGAACCGGGCGTTCTTTGCGCCTGCGTGCCCCCACAACCGGCAAGAACCACGATAATGGTCAACGCCACGGCAATTAGCAACAATTTAGTTGTGTTCATTGTAACGCCTGCCTTTCTTCAATTTCTTGACTATGATATTTGCCTAACCAGACTTAACATCTTGTTTCATATTGTTCTACGTGTTATATACGACTAATATAGTCCTATAGGTTCATAGAAACAAGAAAAAAAAGTTTTTTTCGGCAAAAATTTTTTCGAGGGCGGTTTTTTAGGGCGGGAGGCGTACTACCCTGGTACGGAGTAGGCTGAGGCCCTGGCGATGCGGATGCTCCCGGCAAGGGGCTTGCCCGATGGAAAGCGGTATTCAGCAGGGCCTTTTAGGAGCACTGCGCCGCTTTGCGGCACTATTTCGATTTCTAAGTCCGGATGCCTGTGACGGAGGACATTGGCCAAGAGAAAGGCTTTTTCGAGTCCGTCGGCGGTCCTGTAGTTTGCGACTTCATCGGGCTGGGCGAGCCGGGCGCCGTCGTAAATGGAGGAATTATCCATTTTTTCGAGCCAGCGATGGACCTGGTCAATCGACATAGCGCGGGTCATTTCGAGCGAGACGGGATTGCGTTCGAGAGCTGCGGTGATAAACGGGGCCCAATCACTGCTCTGCACATCACGATAGGCATAGAAGGCAAGGTCGGCGGTGATATTATACCGCCGGATTGATTGAAGGTAGTCGATCACCTGCTCGCGGGTGTATTCAATGGGGATTCTTATCGGATTAGTTGGCAGGTAGTTCTTGTCGGCGCTCGGCAGTCTCGGCTCGGTATGAAGGAAATCGGCAAGCTCCATGACGAAGCGCTCGGCATCGGGGATGGCCGGCTCGACGAAGCTCTTAAAGCTCGATTTGCCTTCTGTCGTAGTCAAGTCAGGCCGATGGTCAGCCAGGAAGCGATCGAGACGGTCGCATCGAATCCTGCCGGGCAATTCGTAACCGACGAAGTCCTCGTCGGAGACTTCGGCAAGTAGCTTTTCGAAGGTGCTGTCCGCAACGCGAAAGTTGCTGCCGTGCTCGTAGTGGAAGAGGACCTCGGCCTTTAGAAACTGCGGGCGACCGTGACAGTCGCGGCACATCTGGAAGTATTCCTGGTAGCGGCGGTTGGATCGCAGAAAACTTGCGAAGACCGCCAGGGTAAGGCCGGTTCTGAGGTACTGAGCAAGACGCCCCGTAAAGTGCTCGTATGCCTTTCTATCAATCGTAGCATCTTTGTAGAGGCAGTGGACGTAGCCGGTCGAGTGGGCGACTATTGTAACGTTTTCATTTCGCAGGGCGCGCTGGGCCTTGTCGGAGATCTCCGTTCCGTTGAACCACATCGTCTTCGTGACAAGCCTTCTGTTATTGGTGAGGACCCCGTCCTGCACGTCGATGAAATTCTGCGAGTGCAGCGGCGTCAGGATCATATAGATATCTTCGAGCGGTACTTGGCAGACGACGAAAGCGGCTGCGGCATAGAGTCCGGCCAGTGAGACACATTCGCCCGCGGCCCTTTCGTAGCCGGGCTTGCGCCGAAAGGCATTCATTGCCTCGATAGTCTCGGTTTTCCAGTATGGGATAACGTCGCCGTCGAACTTCTCCAGGCCGAAATGCTTGCGGATATCGACGTCGAAATAGTATTTGTCGCCCTCGTAGCCGAAAAGCGCGTTGCTCTTTGCAATGTCCTCCGGCGAGATGAAATTCTCGAATCGCTTGATTTCAGCGGCCTTGCTCGTCAGGCCCCACGTTTCCAGGTCGAGATTGAAGTCGAATTCGTCGATTATGAACTGCTTGAGCCGCATCAGTTTTTTATAGCTGCCCTTGCCTTCGAGCTTCTTAAAACAGTCCAGCTCCCGCCACCCCCAGATGACGGGGCTCATGATGTTAGCCAAAACAAGGCTGTACACCAACTCCGGAAATACGAAGATTTCCATATCGGAAAGCGTCATCGCGGAACTATATTTTTCCAATTGATCCGGCTTCATTTACAGACAGAATAACAGGAGCGACAGAAAAAGCAAGATTCGATACGTGAGAATCACACGGATTGAACGGGTTAGCCCTCAGGTTTACCGTCAGGATAATTATGCGCGCTTACCTGCAGAAGTCTTTGAGGTCGCAATCGCGGCAGCGGAGCGCGTATTTTCCGTTGCAGCCTTCGAGGATTCCTATTCTGGAGAGGGCGAAGTCATATTTAACCGGGTCTTGGGGGTGGATTTCAAGAAAACTTTCGGTAATTTTGAGTGCGGCGGCGAGAGAAGGCGTTTTTTGATGGTAGAGGCCGAGGATTCTGCACAGTCTGCCCATGTGCACGTCGAGGGGGACGATGAGTTTGGCTTTATCTACGGATTTCCACAATCCCGCATCGACCTGATCGTCCCGGACCATCCAGCGGAGGAATAGGTTGAGGCGCTTGCAGGGACTGCCTCTTTCGGGGCTTGCGACGAGATATTGGATGCCGGCGGTGACGCGGCCATTGTGCTCGTCGGCATACATTTGCGACAGCGTCCCGCAGAATCTCGTCAAAGCGGGAATGATATTCGCATCGGCCGGGTCATAGCCCCGGAGAAAAAACTGCTCGATGCTCCCATATTTCAGAAGAACACGC
>DATEBC010000278.1:0-11307 GCA_035288065.1 Sedimentisphaerales bacterium
CTTCTCGCGGACGGTTCTGCCGGTCGGTCTCAAGGGCCTTGTGCTCGGGGCGATAGTGATGGCCAGCATAGACTCGCCGCTAAGCTCGCTGACATCGTCGTTCGTGAGCGATTTGTATCGGCCGTTGATTCGCAGAGGCGCATCCGAGAGGCATTATCTTCTCGTGTCACGAATAAGCGTGGCGGGATTCGGCCTGGTCTTAGCCGCCATAGCATTCGCCTGTGCGCCGGTGAAGAACATCCTCTGGTTTGCCTTCAAGATACTTTCCATCACCGGAGGGCCGCTGCTGGGTGTTTTCCTGCTGGGCCTGCTTACGCGGCGAAGAGCCAATTTCGCCAATATCCCTGCTATGCTTGTCAGCGCGGGCATTTGCTTTGTGCTGCTGCGAATGATACAAAAAGGAACACTGAATCTTGGCTGGACCTGGCTGATCGTTATCGGCACGGCAATCACTTTTGGCCTGGCGTATTTGTGCGGCCTGACCACACGCGAGGCAAAAGCGGAAACGGAGACTTTAAAATGAGACGACGTGAATTCCTCAAAGCCACAGCACATGGTATCGCCGTAAATAGTCTCTGTGGAAATGGATTTGCCAAACACCGGCTGTCAGGTACAATCGTTGAAACAAGCAGAGTTCCAATAGCATAGCACCGCGTTTCACAAGTATTGCGACTGTGAGATTGCTTCGCTGCGCTCGCAATGACAATTCGCAGAGTTGTGCTGGACAGAGTAGTAGGAGTAAGAAGATGACCGCAATTTCACGTCGTGATTTTCTAAGAAGTGCCGGCGTTGGCGCTGCAGCCCTTACAATGCCCGGCCTCACGAGTGGTGTGGCCCGTTCGTCGGGCGCCGGAGGCAAGCCGAATATCGTCTATATCCTTGCCGACGACCTGGGCTACGCCGACGTCGGCTGCTACGGGCAGAAGAGGATTGGGACGCCCAATATCGACAGGCTCGCCGCCGATGGGATGAAATTCACCCAGCATTATTCCGGCAATCCCGTTTGCGCGCCGTCACGGTGCACGCTGATGACCGGGCTGCACACGGGCCACTGCCAGATTCGAGACAACAAGCAGGTCGGCGGGGAGGAAGGATGGCAGCTCGGCTCGACGATAGGGGGGCAGTGGCCGCTGGAGGAAGGCACTGTCACCGTGGCCAAGATATTGCAAGACGCCGGCTATGCGACCGGTGCATTCGGCAAGTGGGGCCTGGGACGGGTCGGAACCGCCGGCGAGCCCGGCAAGCAGGGCTTCGACCGCTTCTACGGGTATATCTGCCAGCGCCAGGCCCACACCTACTATCCCAACCACCTCTGGTCGGACGATAAGATCGAATGGATCGAGGCCAACAAAGACGGCAAAGAGGCGGTCTATTCGCACGATCTGATCGCCGAGGAGGCCCTCAAATTCATAAAGGCCAACAAAAACAACCCATTTTTCTGTTATGTCCCGTTCACGATCCCTCACGTTGCGCTGCAGGCGCCGGAGGACTCGCTGGCCGAGTATAAAGGAAAGTGGCCGGGCCCGCCTTACGACGGCAAGAATGGCTACTTCCCGCACGAGAATCCGCGGGCCTGCTATGCGGGTATGGTGACGCGGATGGATAAGGACGTCGGCAGAATAATGTCCCTGCTAAAAGAGCTGGGCCTCGATAAGAATACGCTCGCCATTTTCAGCAGCGACAACGGCCCAAGCTACGCGGGCGGCGCCGATGCGGGCTTCTTCGAGAGCGCCGGCCCGCTTCGCGGGCTGAAAGGTTCGGTTTATGAAGGGGGCATCCGCGTGCCCTTCATTGCGCGCTGGGCCGGCAGGATCAAGCCCGGCTCGGAAAGCGGCCACATCTGCGCTTTTTGGGATTTCCTGCCGACCGCTTGCGAAATCATTGGCGTCGAGCCGCCGGCCGGCATCGACGGCATCTCATACCTGCCGACGCTGCTGGGCAAGAAGGAGAATCAAAAGACCCACCACCATCTATACTGGGAGCTGGGCGGCAGACAGGGGATCAGAATGGGCGACTGGAAACTGGTCCGCACGAGGCCCGGCGGGAAGATCGAGCTGTACAACCTCGCCAAAGACATCGGCGAGAAAAATGACGTGGGCAAGGAGAACCCTGAAATCCTGGCAAAGATGACCGAAATGCTCACGACCGCCAGGACGGAATCAGAGGTGTTCCCTTTGCCAAAACCGAAATCATAGAATCCGGCAGTACTCTGTAACAATCGAAATGGCTAGGCCCTGTCCCAACGGGACGGCTTAACCGGCTTAACCACTGTGGGCATCATCCCCCAAGGGATGGCTTAGCCACGCGAGGCGCTTCGGCACCGGAACAGGCTCGTAGTGGAGGAATCTATTCAAACCAGGCTTACCACCGAGCCTTCCGATGAGTATGGGCGAAAAGCCGAGCAATCTATTCAAAAACAGCCTGCCGCCCTTCGTTTTTGCGGAGATGCACTTGACTTACAGCCCAGCTTTTGCTATACTGCAATTGCGTGCCCGGACTTGCGGATAGGCCCGGGATACCATATCAGATACTTTAGAAAGAGTTGACGGCCCGAAAAGGGGCTTAAGGAGGACACGACAATGGCGATGCCAGGTGGATGCTTATCGACAGGGGCAAGCAGGTTTTCCAGGTCTAAGCCCCGCACGTTGAAAGCCCTCTCAAGATCGATTGCTTCGCAAAGGCGCCGGATAACAGCAAAGCTCCGTATCCTTCGCAAAAAGTTATTACAGTCGTGCCTTTCGGCAAAATACAAAGAAATACTGACCTACAATATATCTAATTTGATGTCGCTCCTGAAAATTGAAAACAACGATCAAGAGAGACTGAGTTTGCCCCGATTGACTCATGTGAATCCACTCAATAACAGGCGGTGGCTACCCCCGTTTGTTGAAGTTCAAATGAAAGAACAAATAAGCAGAAGAGCTCTTTTAGGAAGAAGTTTGAAAACAGGTTTAGCGTTAGCAATACCAACTATACTGACAAGAAAAACCAAAGCAGATACGATTACATACAATACCGGAAAATTAGAAATTGGGAATGAGGTGAATGATTATGATTTTGATAGAGTTTCGCATAGTACTGCTCATTCTCCTGGAGGCACGGAAGATTATGGTTCTTGGGATCGTCCTTATATTGGTCCTCGTATATGGATAACCCAAAAAGCAACAAAAATAGTCTCAAAAGATAGAGTGTATACTTCAAATTATGAATTAACAAATGACGCAAGACCTTTGGAAAGTTTTACTCCTGTTAATTTAGAGTTAAGCCTTCACGAGAAAGATGGAAATCCAATAAGTGTTTCAAATTTAAGAAATGAATTAAAATTTAAATTACCTTATGCAAACCCTCCTGATTTTGCCGACTTCTCCCCAAAGCCAATAACTCTATGGAGGCGTTTTCTAGCAGAGCCAGACAAACTTCAATTCTTAGCAGATATTAGAGAAGCTTGTGCAAAACAAGGTGGAACAGGAATAGTGCCTCTTCCTAATTTGGATGGGGAATACGCTTCGCAGGTCCCTTATGACTTCTTGCAAGTAAGATTTGATGTTTATCCTGGTGATTTTGATTTACATAGCAAAGTTGATTTAAATGATTTTTCCCATTTAGCTAGAGATTGGGGTAGACAAGGAGAGCCAAGAGAATTTATTGGAGATATAACTGGCCCTTTAGGACTTCCAGATGGAAAAGTGGATGGTTTTGATTTAGAAAGATATGTTAGAGATTATCTTAAAGATATAAGAGATATAATGCCATGAGTCGTATGGCGTATTAGGGGATTTGACTATGTTGAAGGATTTTGAAGGCCAATGGGGCGATTTCGGGATAAATATCGGGCCTATCGGCGTGGGTGTGCTCGGGCCGTATAAGGTCGTAAAGTGCTGGCGAACGGATGACTCGGAGGCTATACGCCTTGAGCTGGACACTGCCGTCAAGAAAGAGCAGATAAAGGTCCGGCTCGTCGAGCCGGGGATTCTCGAAATAGAGTGGCCGAGGATCAAGGGGCAGGGGCAAGATATCCCGGTGGAATAGCCGCGCGGCGCCGGCTCTGGTTGGTTGCGAAAGATCATCTCTGAAAGCGTGTGGGCTTTCATTGCGACCCCAGCGAAGAGCGGGAATCGCCTCGCCGTCAAGGGGCGTGGCGAGGCTGTTAGAATAGATTCCTCGACTGCGCTCGGAATGACACATCGCCTTTTCTCGATCGAAATGACAGTTTGCGGCTTCGCTGCGCTCCTCGCAATGACGAGAGCGACAAATAGAAATGTGATATTGTGGTAATGCAAAGGGCGGCCTCCCGTAATGGGGAACGGCTAATATGTGAGGTGAAATTATGTCTGCACAGGAAGGAATAACACGACGCGATTTTGTAAAGGCCGCGGCGATAGCGGCGGGGGGGGCGGCGCTGTTGAATAGTGGGCGTCTGCTCGCCCAGGATAAGGGCGAACGGCCGTTTCAGGCAGCCGACGTTAAGATTCTCAACCCTCAGAACCGCGTGCCTATTAGTTTTATCATCGACGATTCGACCTGCTTGGTGAACCTGGCCTACTTCGGCATCCCGCAGTTCGCGGAGGTCTGGCCGAACAACTACAAACAGGATTGGCGCAAGCTGCCGCGCGAAATACCGGATTCCTTCGTTCGCAAGTTCGGCGAGTGGTGCCGCGAGCACGGCGTCAAGGGCAAATACAGTATTGTTCCGCATCCTGGGTGCGTAGGCAGGCTCGACCGCGGCCTGCCGGGCTGGTCGAGAAAGGAGCTTGACGACAGTATCAGGCTGGTGCGCGAATTGATGATGCCCGACTGGGACATTCACCCGGAAATGGTTACGCACACACGGGTCATCGATACCAAGACGGGACATCCATACCCGGAATGGTCGGAGAAGTTTATGGAGAATTGGGGCTGGAGCCAGGACAAGTCCGCCGAGGTGCTGACCGATTATATGAGCTACGCCCTGCAAATCCTCAAGAACGTCGGGCTGGATTGCGAGGGCATCACGACGCCCGGCGGGTTCGGCGGCCAGAATCGCGACAACCTCGCCAAGGCGACGCTCGAATCCTGCCGAGATGTATTCAAGGCCGAGATTCCCCATTACTTCCGCGACCTTTTCACCGACGATCACAGCGTCGCTCCTCTTGTTCAGTATGCCTCCGGCCTCGAAGGCGACGACCCCAAGTGCGTGGTTTCGATAATCGGCTGCACGGGCGACTGGTTCGGCGGGTGGGACGGCCTGGAACCCGGCTCGGTCGATAATTTCATCACCGAGGACCTCAAGGGCGGCAGACTTCCCCAGGTCATCGACAAGGGCGAGCCGGCAATCCTCGTCTGCCACTGGCCCGGCATATACTTCAACGGCGAGGAGGTCGGCTTCAACATCTTCAAAGAGGTTGTCCGCCGTGTCCACAGCCGCTACGACAACCTGATCTGGATGAAGCAGAGCGAAATAGCCCGATACTGGGCCGCAAAGGAGCTGACGAAGATAGAAAGACAAGGCTCCAGCGTGACATTCGCCGCCCCCTTCGCCTCGCCGCGATTCACCATTCGCCTCAAAGCCTCTCAGCCGGGCATCCCGAAGCTTGCTCTGAACGCCGGTCCGGTTAAGCTGGAGCGCGTCAACGGAATTCTACAACTGAAAAGCGGCACGTGGCACGCCGATGACGGCAATGTGACCATTTGCTTCGATCTGGCGAAAGGAAAGACAATCCTCGAAATCTGACGGCAAAATAGCGAGGCGGTCAAACAGCGCTGCGCAGCCTTTTGGTCTGCTCGGCTGCGATTCTCAGGCCCGTCTCCACCGTCCGGCTCAGACATCGTGGATTTATCGCTTTGAGGCAACAGCATATTGGCGGAACTTCTTTGCTGCCGTCCGTTTATGATTATCGTTATAATGTGGTCGAACATTGAGGCTGCCGGTGTTTGTCACAGCTCAGCTAACTCCGTGTCATTCCTGCGGAAGCAGGAATCCATAGCTTCAGGAAAGGAATAAGAAGAATGAAAACCAACAGCGAAATCGCTCAACTGCGAAATGCAAAACTCTCTCGACGTGATTTTGTTCGCACCGCCGCGGCGACCGCGGCCTTTACTATTGTCCCTCGCTACGTATTGGGCGGACGCGGAAACACGGCGCCGAGCGAGAAGCTCAATGTCGCCGTTATCGGGGTCGGCGGCCAGGGCAAGCACAATACAAATGCCCTGCTGCAAGAGGCGGACGTCCAGGTAAGCGCAATTTGCGACGTCACCGAGGAGGCCGACTACAGCCGATTCTACTACGGCGGAACGGCAGGGCGGGGGCCTGTCAAAAATCTTATCGACGATTACTACAAGGGCAAGTCGGCTACGGCCGATTATCCCCCGTGCGCCGTCTATATCGACTTCCGAGAAATGCTCGAAAAGGAAAAGGGGATCGACGCCGTGCTGATAGCCACGCCCGACCATACGCACGCAACGGCAGCAATGGCCGCGATTGAAAGGGGCAAGCACGTCTATTGCGAAAAGCCGCTGGCCCACTCGATTTACGAGGTTCGCAGGGTAACAGAGGCGGCTCGCAAGGCCGGCGTCGCCACGCAGATGGGCAACCACGGCCACAGCAGCGAGACCATCCGCCTGACCTGCGAATGGATTTGGGACGGCGCTATCGGCGCAATCCGCGAGGTCCACGCCTGGAGCCACACCGGCCTCGACTGGGCTGGGTTTCGTATGAATAGGCCGGATGAAACGCAGCCGATTCCCGCCGGAATGGATTGGGACCTCTGGCTCGGCCCGGCCCCAAAGCGGCCCTATCACATCGCATACGCGCCCTACAACTGGCGAGGATGGTGGGAATTCGGAACTGGCGCGATAGGCGATATGGCCTGCCACAATATTGACCCGGCCTTCTGGGCCCTCAAGCTCGGCCATCCGTACAGCGTCGAAGGCAGCGCGACCAATATCAACTCCGAGACCACGCCCTTGGGCTCGATCGTCCACTACGAATTCGACGCTCGCGGCGATATGCCCCCGGTCAGAATGACCTGGTACAGCGGCGGCCTCATGCCCCCTCGCCCCGAAGAGATCGAACCGGGCAGACAATTGGCCGGCGGCGGAAACGGCATTCTCTTTGTCGGCGATAAGGGCAAGCTCATGGCCGAGGGCTGGGGCGGAAGCCCGAGGATCATTCCCGAAAATAAGATGCAGCAGTACAAGCGCCCCGCCAAGACCCTGGAGAGATCGAAGGGCCACCACCGCGACTGGATCGACGCCTGCAAGGGCGGCAAGCAGCCCCACAGCGGATTCGACTACTCCGGCCCGATGACCGAATTAATCCTCTTAGGCAACGTCGCCCTGCGCACCGGCGAAAAGCTCGCCTGGAACGGCAAAGACATGAAGGCCACCAACTGCCCCAACGCCGACCAGTACATAAAACCGGAATTCCACAACGGCTGGACAATATAGCAAGACCGCTTTTCTTGTGTCTTCTGCGACAGCGCGTGGTAAACTTGCCGGAAATTTATTGACAATGGGATAAAATCCTGCTATCATAGGGCTTGACTTGTACAGGAGTCCTTCAAAAAGAGTGTCAAACCGTGCAGGAGCACCCTTTATGAAGTCAAATGGGAAATACCGATTGAGAAAGCCTCAGGTGCAGTGGGCTGTGTGCAGAAGAGCGCAAATCCTTGTGAGTGCCTTGTCGGTTCTTTCGGTGGCGGGGCTGGGCGCCATTGCAGAGGAGTTGCTGACGAATCCCGGTTTTGAGGAGGGCACCAACACGAACCCATGGAATGATACAATTCCTCCGGACGGGTGGGAGAAATACGGCAACTGGGGCTGGGCCGGGTGGAAGAATAACAGGCCCGCCCACACAGGCACAAAGTTCGTCGATGCGGGGGCCTGGGACTACGGCGAATACGGCGTTTGGTATCAGGATATCATAGTCAGTCCACCCAAAGTTTACATCTCCAGCATCTGGGCTATGACCGAGGGGTGGGGAAGTGATCCGCATGCATCGATGATAATAGAATTCAGGAATGCCTCGAATGCAGTCATCGCCAGTGACAGGCTGGATATCTTCGCCGGCAGTGTTCCCTCACCCGATGTCTGGACGAAGTATCTGCTTACGACCAGATCTGCGCCGGCCGGCACAGCCTATGCGAGATTCATGCTGCGCGGCGAAGCCAGGTGCACTGCTATGTTTGACGATGCCTCTGTGGTCCCGGCTGTTGCCGAGGCGAATACCGATTTCAATGATGATGGCGTGGTGGACTTCCGGGACTATGTCGAAATTGCGGGAGCCTGGCCTCGCGACTCAAATAGTCCGGCTATTGAACCATACGACCTCGACGGCAACGGCGAGGTTGACGCCGGCGACCTAAAAATCTTCGCTGAAGACTGGCTGGAGTACGACACTTATGTCACGATAGACCTTGATCCCAATATGACGTTTCAGGAAATGGACGGATTCGGGGCCTCCCTTACTGAGTCTTCTGCATACCTGATACACAATGTTCTGACCAGGCAGCAGCGTGATACCTTGATGCTGGAACTGTTTGACCCGGAAATCGGTATTGGGCTGAGCTATTTGCGTCAGCCGATGGGGTCTTCCGACTTTCGCCTCGAGGATTATACTTACGATGACGGTTCCGAAGCGGATTACGACCTCGAGCATTTCTCGATCGATAGGGATCGCCTCTATGTGATTCCGCTGCTCACACAAGCCATCACGATCAGCCCCGATATCAGGATTATGGGTTCTCCGTGGAGTTCGCCTGCCTGGATGAAAGACAGCGATCAGCTTGGGTACGGACGCCTGATCGACAGCGACCTGGTATATGACGCTTATGCGGACTACTTCGTCAAGTACGTTCAAGCCTACGCTGCCGAGGGCCTTGTAATAGACGCGGTGACATTGCAGAACGAGCCCCACTATGAGCCTCACAGCTATCCGGGTATGAGGATGGAGCCGCCCGACCAGGCCAGGCTTGCCCTACAACTGGGCCAGAAGTTCTTCGCAAACGGCATAGGCACGAAGATTGTCGTCTGGGACCACAACTGGGATGAGCCTGACTATCCGATCTCCGTGCTCAGCGGCAGATTGGCCTACCCCTACATTGCCGGGTCCGCATTTCATGCCTACGCAGGTGATGTATCCGCACAGCTTACTGTGGTCGCCGCCTATCCCGACAAGGACATCTACTTCACCGAATCATCCGGAGGAGAATGGGCGCCCGATTTTGGCGGAAATCTCATGTGGGACACTTCTACTCTTATCATAAAGGCGGTCCGCTATTATGCAAAGACCGTGGTGAAATGGAACCTCGCCCTCGACGAGAACCACGGACCGAAGATAGCAGGAGGCTGCAGCGACTGTCGCGGTGTCGTAACGGTGAATCAAGCGACCGGGCAGGTTACAAAGGAAGTCGAGTACTATTCGCTGGGGCATGCCGCGAAGTTCGTTCGCCCAGGCGCGCGCCGAATAGACTCAACCGAGTCGCCCGGGCTGAGTATAGAGAACGTGGCTTTCGTCAACGCCGACGCCTCGACGGTCGTGATTGTGCTCAATCCCAACGCTTTCAGGCAGAACGTCCAAATCGCATGGAAAGGCCGTTCTTTTATTAAGCCCCTCCTGGGCCGTTCCGTCACAACATTCAAATGGTCCGATGAATCCTTTCCCAATGTCGAGGTCTGGATAACGACCGCCGACCAGACAAAACTGCTGCAAAGGCAATAAAACTAAGGCCTGGGGCACCGTTGGAAGATCCCGCAATTCATCGTACTTCCCTTGATCGACCACTGTCCCAACAATACTTACTATGAAAAAGCACATGAACAATCAAAACACCCATCCCGGCAGCATCGGGATTCCACAGTTTTGCCTTTTGCACTTTGGTCTTTGCGTTCCTGAACTGCCCACTACTCCCTACCCACCGCTCGAACGACCGGTGCGGCTTGCCTTCGGCGTTGTCTCTCTGATCACCGTTGTGCAGCGCCGGCCCATCTCATGGGACAGACGCGAATGGGTGTCCGTAGTTACCTGTCTATTTTTTGTATCCGTATGAGCGCAGTTGTGCGTCAAAATCTGCAGGCAGGTCAGCGGGAGGTTTATTGGCATCGCGTGCGGCGTAGTTGAGGGTGTTTCTCAGGAGGCGCTCAGCCACGGGATTCGAGCCGAGGTTGTCGCGGATGCAAAGGGTATTAAGGATAAAGCGGCCTTGCCCGAGGTTGTAAACGGCAACCATCAATCCGGAAGAATAGCCTTGCGAGGCATTGATGCCGGCAGCTATGGCTTCAGCCGGCGGGTCCAGACCGGACCAGACAACATCGGGAATGATTTCACGGTAGAAGGTGTAGTCCATCAGGCCGCCGGCAGGCAGGCCCTCAAAGATCGGATGCTGTTTGCACCATTCGTCCTTGTGGTAAAGCCAGTTGGGAATTACAGCCAGAGCGCCTTTGTCGGCCAATGGGACCAAGGCAGTGGGCTGGTTATCTGCGGCAAAGACCGCCGGTGAAAGGAAGACAACCGCCGAGCCGCAGGCAATCCGCCCGGCAAGCTCGGCGAAGGCCGTTGAGCCGCCCGGAGGCGCAGCAGTATTGGATGCCAGGATTACCTCTCGTTTGGTCGGCGGATCAGGCGACCACGGCCGCGTGCGAATACCGTGCGCGACGAGCCACTTGGCCAGTTCGGCGTCCTGCCCCCACAGCACAACCTCACTCTCCACCGGCGGCATTTGAGCAGGGTCAGCCATATAAAATTCCACCGCCTCGCCGGCTGCGGCTGCGCTGCGCTCGAAGGTAGCCATGAAACGGTACTTACCCGGCGGACCATCTATCGTCAACTCCTCGGCAAAGACCGGCAGAACCATTGGCGGCTCCGGCTTGGTCCCGGGGTCCTGAATTGTTACGGTGACTGTTCGCTCAAAGGCCCGCGAAGCATCCGGACCTACGACCTGCAGCCGGACCGGGTATTTACCGGGCAGCAAGGCATCTTCGTTGGCCAGCACGGCCTCAAGCTTTACAGGCGTCGTGCAGTAGGCATTGACCGGCTCGACAAAGAGGCACCATCGCAGGGGCGCGAAGCCGTCAAAAAGAGCGTCGGCAGTGCCGGGCTTTAGCTCACGGAATGTCGTCCACAGTCCCTCAGCCGTCATGCCCTGGTCCACGGTGCCCGTGATGCTATAGCCGATGACATTGGGATTGGACCGAATTGCGTTAAGGCCCAACAATCGCTGGCCGGCCATCCGCGCGATGCTCTGGGCGAAGAACTCCTCCGGCCTGTCAAATACCTCATCCATTCGCCACCGCCGGTAGTCGGCGAGGAACAGGTCGCGGAGTTCTTCGCCC
>DATEBC010000279.1:0-7338 GCA_035288065.1 Sedimentisphaerales bacterium
TATGGTGGGTGATGAATACCGAGCTGTCGGGCAATACGAGGAGGCCTGCGAGCTATATCAGCGCGTTGTCAGCAGCTATCCTCAGGCCGAGCATGCGCTATGGTCGCAAATGAATCTTGCGGTCTCAAACATCCGCCTCGAGCGCTATGACACGGCCAAGGCCGCTGCGGATAAATTATTAACTGATTATTCGCAGGATGGGCGGCTGCCTTTGGCGGCACGCACGCTCGGCGATGAGTACCGCCAGAATGAAAGACTCCCCGATGCATTTGAACTGTACGAATACGTCGTAGCGAACCACGCCGGTACTGAAGATGCGATGTGGTCGCAGATGAATCTGGCGATCTTGAAGATCGGCCGGCCAAACGATGTCAATGCCGCCGAGGCGGCTACGGACAAGCTCGCCACCGATTTCTCGGAGCATTCGGAGATAGCAGTAGCCCTATGCTGGGTCGGCGACGCCTGGCGCAAGGCCGGCAATCACGACAAGGCTATCGAAGTATATAATCGCGTTCTGGCGGAACACCGTGCCAGCGAGTACGCATTGTGGTCGCAGGCGGGAGTGGGCATGTCCTATGTGCAGCTTGACAATTTGGCCGCGGCCGCGCGGGCCGCTGAGAAACTGCGGAGCGATTTCTCCGGTGATCCGCGAATCGCCACGGCGATGTGCATGCTGGCGGATGAATATCGCTGGACGGCAAAATATGACGGCGCGTGCGAATTGTATGGGGAGATCGTCGAGACCTGGCCCAGTGCTGAACATGCTATGTGGGCGCAGGCAGGTCTGGCGATGTCTAAGATTCTCTCAGGCGATGATGCGGCGGCGCAAGCTCGTGTTCCCCTGGCAAGTGTTGTGATGATGGCGTGTGCGAAAGTTCGTGCCCCACTGACAAGTGCTGTGATGATGGCGTCTGCGTAAGCTCGTGCCCCGCTGGCAAGTGTTGTGAGGATGGCGTGTGCGAGGTGTGCGATGCCGATAAATGCAGAGAGTGCATTGATGGTTCGTGTGAATCGATATGTACTGGGAATCAATGCTGCAATGGAAATGGCACATGTGTAACGCTCGAGGACTGGTCAGAGTGGGACACTGCAATAACTGTTGATTTACCGCCGGGTTGGAAAGAAAAGGTACAAGACGCAGTAAACGATATCCCTGGCGTGGATATCACTTTAAGTGATGCTTACGGATTCTATTCGTCCGAGAAGAAGGACTGCTGCGACAACGAGACACTTTCCGAAGACGGTGAACGTTGGCGAGAGGTGGGCGTTACTCTCTCGGCAGATATCGACGACATACCCATTTGGGGCCCACCTCCGATTGAGGAGGAGTTTGAAATATGGGGTGTTTTGCGAGCAGACGTAACCATCGACGTCGGACTTAAGGTGGTCGGTGGTTTCTCTGTAACTGGCACAATTGGCAAGAGATGGGACGATTGTGATGATGAAGAATGCTTGTATGCGTCGCTAGAATGTGATGTTGATGTCGGCATTGGGCCCAAATTTGAAGTAGATGTCTGTTATGAGACAGCTTGGGGAGAGGATGAAAACTGTTTCAGCATTACGGCTGAAGCCATAGTAGGTGTCAATATTAGCGGTTCAGCCGGATATAACTCCAAGACATCATGTGATGAGGGATTATATGGAGATATCGGCCTCGCCAGCATAGTATTCACCGGCAAACTGAAGATAGGAGATACGATTGGGTTTCAAGCTTCGTACCCGATTTATCCTTGATGTTAGCAGTATTAATTGCGAGGATTTAGCACTTGCTAATTACAATTAAGGAGCAACAGTATGTTTTGCAGAGACTGTGGAAAAGGTAGAATTGGAATGTCGGGGCAATATAGACGCTTCTGCCTGCTGATTTGTCTGTTGGGTTCTGTGGCGGCCGGCTCAGCATCAGGCAAGAAGGAAAGCATCGCATTTAAGAGTTTTCCGGCTCCGGTACGGATAGACCACGGCTCGTATGTCCAGACTTCACTCTATCTCAAGTGCAGATCGAAAGAGTATAATCTATCATTTCCTGAATTTATCTCGAAATACTCTGACTCGCGAGAGGCTGTTTTCCAACAACTTGCTTTAGCTATACGTGAAAAGAATCTGCAAGCGTGCATGCAATTGTCATTCCGGAAATCCTCTATGACCGCAGAGGAAGCTGCTACACATGAAAGAAACGTCACGCAGATGATGGGGGTGCACGCCAGATTACTTAACTCTGCTTTTCTTAGAGAGGATTTCAAGAACCTTTATGTTAGTAATCAGTTCATTCTTGGCAATGGAGGGCTTTTTGTCTGGGGCGTGGACTCTGCAACATCGGTGAGCCCAACGTCATTTCGTACATTACTCTGGTTTGAGACTGATTCTAATAACAGATTTTCGTGGAACCCAATGCATGGGCAACCCGATCCTCTTATAGCCTTATTTAGAGATATAATGGACCAAAATGCCAAATCTCCGGAAAAGTATCGTCCCATAGAAAACGGCACATTTGATTATGAAATTCCCATTTACGGTTCCGGCGGAGCGAATCCTGTGTATGTTCAGTTTAATGGGAGTAGATATGACGACATTGACATTTTCAAGGATACGGTTGACCCAAGCGATAAGGTACTCGGTATTTACCAGAAAGCGTATCATACTTTGAGGGATGGGTCTCCTGAATCTTTCGCGCAATTCTATACCGAACGGAGCCGGCAGAAGTACATGACGTGGCTTGACAAGACTGATCCAAACTACCTCGGATGGTATCGCAAAGACATAACGAATGGTGGACGAAAGATTGCTTTTGTGTTGGATGCAGACCCCTTCTATTTTGTGTTCTACAAGAAGGATAATGGGGCTGTCAAATTTGAAGATATTGTGCGTGACCCGAAGGACGGTAGCCTGAAATTAACCAATTTTTACTGCTACGATTACCTTCATAAGTTTTTCACAGACAAGAAGCTCTTTCTTGACCCCGTTCTGAAATCCATAATAAAGTAAAAAGCTCGGCGATACCTTCTCAGAGACATTGAGTATGGAACAGCGGCTCAAAATCAGTCATCATCCGGAGTTGGCTCAGGCGGTGCTTCAAAGCGGGCATAAATGCTACAGCCCGGCGCGATTGCAGTTCGCAGAGGGCGAAGTGGATGACTGCGAAAGTATGGAGGTGCATTAGCTCACGTAATGGCTTGGAATGCTGAAATGCTGTATTGAATGATCTTAAGGCAAGGGAATTGAAGTTATGAAAAGAAGTATTTGGACGGTGAGTATTGTATTGTTGGTTTCAGTTCTTGGGTGTGCCGGTTTGGGCGGCAAGGATGCCTCTTCGGCGTCTAAGACACCAGGCGGGCCTGTGTTGTGGCTTGATTCGAAGACAATCGACCTTGGGATTATTGCGGCCGGGGAGGAGACGATCGTCGGGACGATTCCTATAATGAACGACGGCGATGAGCCGTTGGAAATTCTGAAGGTTGACGGGCCTTGTTCGTGCTTTATGGGTTCGTCGGGGGACAAATTGATCCTGCCCGGCCAGGGCGGGGTGATCACAGTCAATTTCGACAAGAACAAGATAGAGTCGGGTGCCGTCAAGCGGCTGGTTCGGCTCCAGACCAACGACCCAAAGAACGAGCTGGCCCGCGTGTATTTCACGTTTGAGGTCGCTCGCAGTGATTCCGAAGAGATACGGATGCTTCGCACGGACTTATCCAATGTAACGAAGGAGCTGCAGCTTCTGCGGTCCGACATGAAGAAGGTTCTGGCTGCTCTTGGCAAGGGGGCTCCGGGTTGTGCTTGTGCAGGAGGTGCGGGGACTACAGGTTGTGCTTCTTGCGCAGGTAAAGCGGCTCCATCGGAAGCAAAGGAGCTACGGCCGGTCGATACCACCGTTTACGATGTCAATGTCGGCTCGTCGCCGATCCTCGGCAAGGCCGATGCCCCCGTTACAATTATCGAATGGGCCGATTTCCAATGTCCGTTCTGTGCGCGTGAGTATCCGAAGCTCAAGGAGATTCTGGCCGCGTATCCCGACAAGGTTCGCATCGTTTTCAAGCATCGGCCGCTCGGCTTCCACAGGCAGGCCAAACCCGCCCATGCGGCGGCGCAATTGGCCCTGGAGCAGGGTGGGTCCGAGCTATTCTGGAAGATGCACGATAAGATAATTGGCAATCCGAAGGCCCTGGAGGTCAAGGATCTGCGGGGGTATGCCGAGGCCCTTAAACTCGATCTTGGCAGGTTTGACGCGGTGATGGCTGATCCGAAGAAGATCGATGAGTCTCTCAAATTGGATTTGGACGAGGCGGCAAGGTGTAAAGTCAATGCCACACCGACTGTCATGATCAATGGGTTGAAGCTCTCCGACCGCAGCATCGAAAGCTACAAGGCCTGCATTGATGGCCTGCTGAGAAGTGCGGCCGTCAAGTGAACGGATCGGCCGGGAAATAACCTGGGCAAATAACCGATTCTTATCTTATTGGAAGTCGAAAAGCGACTGGGTCTTTACCATTGTCACCTGTTCGGGATAGGCGGCGAAGGTGTGGATGTGAAGTTCCGTCCGTCTGGCCTCGAAATCGACGTAGCAGAACGGCTGAAGCCCGCCGTCTTCCTGTTCGGGGAATTTGACGAACACGCCGCGATTCCGCGCGAAATGCTCCAGATCCGTATGGCTCTGGCGATACAGGTTGGCGCTCATCTTCTCGACCTGGAAATCGGTCATGTAGCTCACGCCCTTGCTCAGCGTGCACTTATGGCTCCTCGGCCCGCGGAACTGGAAACGCTCGATCAGCCCGCGATGCGGAAGCATCTGGCCCGGCGCGCTTATCACCTCGGTCAGGCAGGAGTCGCCGGCGAAGACGCTCACAACATGAGTGCACCCCGTGACCCAGATGATCGCCTCATATTTCTCGGTCTTCAACTGCCTCTGCGAATAGATCTGGAACAGCTCCGGATGCAGGGGTCTTTGGAATAGGCTGAAGGTAAGCTCGTCAATCGCTACGTTGATGTGAGGTGTTTCCATAAAGGCGTAATCCCAACTCAAACAATCGTCTTCTATTCTTTGCCTATTATACAAGAATTGCATCTCCATTTCAAGCTTATTTTCAGTACTGATACCGCCGAAACATCCCCTTATAGGACGAATATCTTGCAAACGCAGAAATCTAAAAGACTAACAGCAACGAGATTTTTTGCAACAAAGCCGAAAAAAAATCGAAACCGTTGTCCGGCTATTCCTGCGAGAAGACAAACATGTTTAGAATCGCAGCAATGATGTCGTAGAAAGCATGCGTGCCCGCTGTGATTCCGAAGCCGCGAATGGCAAAAAGAATTGCAAAATAAATACCCGCCATAGTCCGAAAACTGAAACTCGTCCAGTCAAAATCCGTGATGCGCCCTAAATGACCGTCGAGAAAGACTATGTGGTGATGCGCGCTGAACAATGCCGCCGATATGAGCACCGATAGTATTATGGAGCTCTTGTGCGAGAGCCGCAGCGCATCCTGAAAAAGCGCCATAAGCAGGCATATCAAAATCAAGCGAAACACAAGCTCCTCATAAATCCCCGCGCCAATCCCGGTAATGATATCCTCCAATAGCCGACTCGCCGTCTCGCCCCCGTTCCGCGCCGATAAGAGCGGTGCAAATTCGCCGCCGACCCAACCAAACCGACTTTGAACCTGTGCAGAACCATCGGTGAACTGACCAGCATCGCTTTGCGGCGCGCCCAGACTATTCAGGAACAAGATCAAGACAATCAGCGGAACCGCAAGGGCAATACTCTCGCCCGCCATCGACAAGACGTCACGCGCGTCGAAGCTCCAGCGCTTCAGCGAAGCGATTTGCAGGCCCACAAGAATCGCCACCACTACGAAAGGAGGCGCCATCCACGCGAACTTGCCTCCGAATCCGATTGACTCCAGCGATTGCCGCAGCCAGACAAACGCCACGACCCGAGTCTCCGACTGGTTCAGCACGTCCGTATTGATCAGGATCGTCCCGATTTCGTAGAACACAATGAACGGCAGCAAGAACCAGATCGCGTAAATCGGCCGGCTCGTCCGCTCAAGGTAAGAATCCTCAGCGAAATTGAACAGTTGGCTCGTACTGCCCCTGTCCTTCCCTCTCGCTTGCGATTTTTTCTTTTGCTTCGCCTTCTTCGCCACTTTTCTCTCTGAGGAGCCGAGAAATTATTGCCCCTTCAATAGACAATTGAACAAACAATTCGTCACTCCTGCGAAAGCAGGAGTCCATAAAACCTTCGCAAAATAACTCGATTCCCGCTTCCGCTGGAATGACGTTCTGTGTCTGTATTTGCAACCACGTTAAATTTACATTTCAAAGTTCAATAGTTGACCGTACATTTTGAATTTCGCAGAGTGTACTTCACGCAAGCCGACATTACAATAGGCAATAGAATGATAGGCGAACAGCTAACCGAGATTTATCAACTGCTCTACGAGCGTTTCGGCCCTCAGCGCTGGTGGCCCGGCGAAACGCAATTTGAGATCATCGTCGGAGCGATACTCACCCAGAACACAAGCTGGGCCAACGTCGAGAAGGCGATAGCCAATCTAAAATCCGCCGACCGTCTGACGCCCGAAGCGCTTCACGCCCTCGACCATACGCAGCTTGGCGAGCTTATCCGCCCGGCGGGCTACTTCAACATTAAGGCCAAGCGCCTTATGAGCTTCTTGAAATGGTTCTTTGAGGATTACAACGGTCGGCTGGAAGACCTTGAAGGCGTCAATACCTATCAGCTGAGGGCCGAGCTTCTATCCGTCAAAGGAATAGGCCCGGAAACCGCAGACTCGATCCTGCTCTACGCATTCGATAGATCCGTCTTCGTAGTCGATGCCTACACTGCCCGCGTCGCAACCCGCCACCACCTGATCGAGCCGGATGCCGCCTACGAGCAGTTGCAGGACCTGTTCCAATCGAATCTCCCGCAGGATGTGCGGCTCTTCAACGAATACCACGCCCTGCTCGTCCGCCTCGGCAAAGAATTCTGCAAGCCCAGACCAAAATGCCCCGCCTGCCCGCTCCAGCGCCTGCCTCATATAATTGATGCCGAGGACTTTTAGCCACCCTAATTAAACTCGCCCTGTCATTCCGAGCGCGCCTTGTCATTCCGAGCGCAGTCGAGGAATCTATTCAAACTTCCCGCAAACCGGACTCATAATCTTATCTCCCCCCGGATTTTTCTTGCATATTGTGCAAATAATGGAGACTGTAGCATCATTACAGAGCACCGTTCTATCCTGCTTTTTGTTTTTCGCCGCTTCTGCTGCAATGTAACGTCCTTATCGTCTTGTTCAGCCCGGCGCTGTATGCGTCACGCTGCATATCAACAGCTATCCGTTGACC
>DATEBC010000280.1:0-9053 GCA_035288065.1 Sedimentisphaerales bacterium
ATGATGCGGGCGATTTCGCTGCGGAGGTCTTTGCGATGGACTATCATATCGACAAAGCCGTGCTCCAGCATAAATTCGGACGTCTGGAATCCCGCCGGTAGCTCCACTTTTATCGTCTCGGCAATCGTCCTCGGCCCGGCAAAACCTATCAGCGCCCCCGGCTCGGCAATCGTGCAATCGCCCAACATCGCAAAGCTCGCCGTGACGCCTCCGGTCGTCGGATCGGTCAGAACGGATATGAAGAGTCCCCCGCTCTCGTCCAGCCTGGCAAGGACCGCGGAAGTCTTGGCCATCTGCCCGAGCGAGACGACTCCCTCGTGCATCCGCGCGCCCCCCGATGAGCAAATCGCCACCAAAGGCAGCTTCTTCTCACCGGCCATCTCGGCGGCTGTGCAGAACTTCTCCCCAACGACCGACCCCATTGACCCCATCAGAAAATTCGGGTCCATCACCGCCAGAATAACGCCCCTGCCCTTGATAAATCCCTTGCCTATCAGTATCGCCTCTTTGCAGCCTGACTTCTTCTCGTCCTCTTTGAGCCGCTGTTTGTACGTCGTGCCGCGAAACTTGAACCCCAAAGGGTCGCTACTCGTCAAATCGCCAAGCGCCTCCGCAAACGAGTCCTCATCCACGAGGTACTTAATCCGCGTTTCGGCCCCTATACGAAAATGATGATTGCACTCGGGGCAGACGTTGAGGTTCTTCTCCACGCCGCTCTTGTACAGCATGTGTTGGCAGCCGGGGCAGGCCATCCACAACCCCTCCGGCATCTCGCGCCGCGGCTTGAGGGAAAAGCCATCCCACTTCGATTTCGCCTTCTTACCCATATCCAATCACATTTAGCCCGGCGTTTTACGCCGGGTTCAATCATCAACATGGAAACACTTTGCGCGCAAATTCTACCAGAAATCCGCACAAGTCGCCACAAAAACCTACCGCGCAGCGGCCCGAATTGCGTCTATCGCCGCAGCCCGGTCGCTTTTCCCAAAAACGGCGTTGCCCGCAACAAGCGTATCGGCCCCGTAAGAAACCACGATCTGCGCCGTTTCAGGCCCTATCCCGCCGTCCACCTCGACGCGCACGTCCGGCCCGACAATATCCCGAACACGAATAACCTTCCGGGCAGCCTCGGCTATAAACTTCTGAGCCCCGAATCCCGGATGCACCGTCATCACAAGCACCATATCGCAAAGCGGCGCAACTGCCTCTATCTTCTCGACCGGCGTCTCGGGATTAAGGCAAACACCTGCGCTGCAGCCCAAATCATGGAGCTTGTCAATGAGCCGCTCCGGCCCGTTCGTCGCTTCGATATGAAAAGTTATATGGTCCGCCCCAGCCCCGGCAAAAAGCTCGGCGTATTTATCAGGCTCGCTTATCATCAAGTGGCAGTCGAAGGCCAGATCGCTATGCCTGCGAAGGCTCGCCACCACCGGCACGCCGATCGTAAGATTCGGGACAAAGTGCCCGTCCATAACGTCTATGTGAATGATCTTGACGCCCGCCGAGGCAACCTCGCCCATCTCATTCGCCAGCCGCCCAAAATCAGCGCTCAATATCGACGGAGCTATCTCAATTGTTCCAGCCTTAGGTAATCGCATCGCCAAGCCACCTGACACAAATTAAACCATAAAAACCCGCCGCCGGCGGGCCCGGACAACAAGTAACCAACCATATCCATAATACACCCCCAGCCACATCATGGCAACACATCCAAACATTTAGCCCCCCAATTCATTGGGGTGGGTCCCCCGGTGTCATTCAGAGTATCGACGCACCGGCCATCGTTCGAGGGGTATGAGATTGCCACGTCGGCCTCCTCGCAATGACATCAGTACTTGTCGATAGGCAGGTGGATTTTGTCCTGTGGGTCGCGCAGGTTGATGTATTTGACTTCACCCAAAAGCGTGCCGTGCTCCTTATAATAGGCGTATAGTTTGGCAAGCTTCTCGGCGTCGTCGGCTTCGAGGTGTCGCTGCCATTTGCCCGGCTCGGCCCCCCATATAACCTCCGTGTTGTCTGTTGTGTAAAAAAGGATATGCGGGGATCGGCTGTTGGTCCTGCCGTCGTAGTTGCTCACATCGACCGCTGCGATTTCATCGAGCAGCGGCTTATCAGGGGTCTTCTGCCGGTCCCACTCGCCGAGCAATTCAACCAGCTCCACGGCAGCGGCCAGGTCGTCGCGCTGCCAGACCTGGCCCAAGGCTGGGCCTTCCCGCCCCGGGCCCGCCGGTGGCGGGGTCAGGCCCTGCACATTCGTTATTGTAAGATGCGGCATCTCGACGAAATCCAGGACAACCAGGTCGCCGTCAACATAGAAACTCTCCAGCCCCTGCTTGACAAAAACGACCGGCTTTCGCCAGCGCCCTTCGACAACCAGCCGATCGTGCATTGTCCGAACCGTCGCCCCGTCCAGCCAGGCAAACAGTTCCTGAATATTCCTCTGCACCCTCCCGGCAACCGCATCATCGAGCTGCAGACCTATCCCATCGGCTCTGGCAACGGCTGAGAGCTTTTCTTTAAGCGCCTCATTCACCCACGCCGGCACCGCTCTAATCTCCAGGGTAACCGTATCTTCAGACGCCGAGCCGGTTTCCTTGATCATTCTATCCCAATATACGATGCCGAGGACTACCGCGCCGACGGCGCATACCGCCGCGAAGCTCTTCAAGATGCCTGTCGGATGCAGATTGCCCGAACCAGATTCCCCCCTCCTTCTCCTTACCCTGTCTTTACTGTTTTTCTTCTTCGCCACTTGTTTCTCAGCGTCTTAATGACTGTGTGCACGCTTCATTGACACGTGTTTAGCGGTCGCCGGCACGGCGACCCCAAACAGTCGGTGCGCAAAGACACCAACATCACTTCTCCACCTAAACACATACCCTTATCGCCCCTTCCCCGCCGATGCAATCGCCGCTTCGACGATTCTCACGCACAAATCAGCCATTGAAAGCCCAGCCTTCGCCGCTGCCTTAGGCAAAAGCGAATGGGTCGTAAAGCCGGGGATAGTATTGACTTCCAAGACGTAGGCCCTGTTATCTCCGCCCAGGATAAAATCGACCCTCGCAAAATCTCGACAGCCAAGAGCAACGAAGCAATTCATCGCCGTCGATTGAACTTGCCGGACCAAAGCCGGTTCAGCCACCGTATCGAATAGAAACTGGGTCTCCTCATCGACATATTTCGCATGGTAGTCGTAGAAGCCCGCCTTAGTGCGAATCTCGATGATCGGCAGGGCCTTATCGCAGAGGATGCCGACGGTCAATTCCCGCCCCGCTATGAACTCTTCGATCATGCAATCGCCGAATTCTTCTGCCGTTCTTCTCGCCGTCTCGACGGCCTCGCGCACGTCCGATACGATACTGACGCCCACGCTGCTGCCCTGCCTTATCGGTTTTACCACGCATTTCCCCGCAAATCCGCCGCAGGCGGACTCTTCCGCCAAATCGGTTTCGCAGTTGAACCGGACCGCGGCCGGCGTGAGCACGCCGGCCTGGACAAATGCCTTCTTCGCAGCCATCTTGTCGAACGCCAAATCGCTGGCGACCGGTCCGCTGCCGGCATAGACCAGGCCTTTATCTTCGAGTATCTGCTGCAGCTTGCCGTCTTCGCCGAATTCGCCGTGCAGGGCGGGGAAGAATACATCGACCGAGCTGTCTTCGAGAATGTCCAGCCTATCGGGTCTCACGTCGGACGTTACAACATCGTACCCCGCCGCACCGAGGGCCTCAGCGACGCACGTTCCGCTCTGAATGCTGACATCGCGCTCGGCCCCAATCCCGCCCATAAGGACGGCCACCCTAAACTTGCTATTTCCTATTTTCAATTTGCGATTTGTTCTTCTTGACGAATGCACGCTAAGCCTTTTTGATCATCAGTTCGTGCGAATTCGTACTACAACCCGTCAACTTCTTGTTTTTTATGCACGTTTTTCTAAAACAACCTTTATAACTCTTTTTTCTTAAAGGCTTTATATCTTTTTTCCGCCTCTTTGAACTTCTGCGACTCGGCCTTGTTTTTGAGGCTTTTCGTGGCCGTTTCTTTTGCTCTTTTCTTTGTGCCTTAGTGTCTTAGTGGCAATAATTTTGGTTGCGGCCAAAGGCCGCGCCAAGCCAATTCGTGGATAGAACCATCAACTCCAGATCTCTATTTCGAGCTCCAGCTCCGTATTGAACTGCTCTTTGACGCGCTGTTTTATAGCGTCAATCAACCTTATGACATCCCTGCTCTTGCAGCCCTTCTGGGCGATTATGAAGTTTGCGTGCTTGTCGCTGACGATGGCTCCGCCGATTTGTAGGCCCTTGAGCCCTGCCCTGTCGATGAGCGCCCCTGCCGACTGCCCCCGTGGATTCTTGAATATGCAGCCGGCGTTCTTCGTGTTCAACGGCTGGCTGTTCTTCTTGTAAATCCATATCTCCTTGACATTCCGCATGATATGTTCCGGGTCGCCGGCGGCGAGTTTGAGTCTGGCATTCAGAATGAACTGAGCAATGATATTCGTTCCGCGATAGTCGAAAACCAGCTCCGGCTTGCTCATCTCGAAGACATTGGCCTGATTGTCCATAAGCGTTACCGATTCGACCGCCGCGCCAAAATCGCCGAAGTTGCCCCCTGCGTTCATCTTGACCGCGCCGCCGACCGAGCCGGGAATACCGGTCAGCGGTTCCAGCCCCGAAAGCCCCTTTTCAACGCAGGTCAGCACCAGCCTGCTCAACTCCACCCCCGCCCAGGCCGTCAGGGCCGCACCATCGGGCTCGAAATCGACCTTTGTGAATTGCTCTGTGTCGAGTTTAATCACCGCTCCGCGCAGGCCCTCGTCCCCGATCAGAAGATTAGAGCCAAGCCCCATAAGAAATACAGGGATATGGTTCTCCACGCACCTCAGGACCACCTGTCCCAACTGCTCGACCGTCTTGGGCCGGATGAAGTAGTCCGCCGGCCCGCCCAAACCGTACCATGTGCTCTTAGCCAGCGGATATTGATTCTGAACTATCTCGTCCAAGCCACTGAAGATACTCATCTGTCACCTTCCAAATATCGCCGGCGCCCATAGTTACAACCAGGTCGCCCGGCGAGGCATTGCCTTTAAGATGCTCGCAAATCCCGGGAAACTCGCCGATAAACAGCGCCTCCGAGCCGCTCGCTCGGATCCTGTCCACAAGCACCTGGGCATTAACTTCCTGTTTTGCCGTCTGTGAGTCCCGAACGAAATAAATCTCCGGGACAATAGTTATATCGGCAAGATTAAAGCTTTCGGCGAAATCATCAAGCAAAAACCTCGTCCTGCTGTACTGATGAGGCTGGAAGATGCACCATAATCGCCTCGGCTGATACTTCTGGCGTATCGCCGCCAGCGACGCCCTGATCTCGGTCGGATGGTGGGCGTAATCATCGAGCACGGTAATGCCGCCGAACCGCCCTTTGAGCATCAATCGCCGATCCATCCCGGTGAATCCGCCGAGCGATCCGAGTATGCCCCCAGGATCGAACCCCAAAGTCACAGCCATAGCAACGACGGCCAACGAATTTAGGATATTATGCTCACCCGGCAGCGAGATCCGCGCCCGTCCGAGCAAGCGCCCATCATTATAGACGTCGAAACTGTAAAGACCGTTCTCAAGAACGATATTATCAGCATAGAAATCGCAGCTTTTTTCCAATCCGAAGGTCAGGCATTGATGTTCGGACCCGAGCATCGCCAGGGCCTTGACCGTGTTGGCGTCCTGGCCGTTGGCGATCAGAACGCCGCCGGCCTTGATGCCCCCGGCAAACTCGGCGAAGGCGCCTATTATTTCGTCCTCATCCCGATAGTAATCCAGATGGTCCTGCTCGATATTGAGAATACAGCCGATTTTGGGCCTCAGATTGAGAAAGCTCCTGTCATATTCGCAGGCCTCGGCCACGAAATACTTGCCCTCGCCGATGCCGAAAGAGTTGCACAACTGGCTTATCACCGCCCCGATGATAAAATTGGGCTCGGCCCCGGCCTGCCGGAGGCAGTGAACCAGCCACCCGCTGGTAGTGCTCTTGCCGTGAGTGCCGCTGACCGCAATGCCTTCATAGCGATCCATCAGCATCCCCAGCATTTGTGCATACTTATAAACCGGCACCCCTCGCCGGCGAGCCAGCCTCAATTCAGGGTTATCCTCTCTTATAGCCGCCGAGATGACCACGGCCTCAGTCCGCGAATCTAAGTTCTTCTCGCAATGTCCGATCCTTATATCGGCCCCCCCGCTGCACAACGCCGTTACGACTTCGCTCGGCGCCTGGTCCGAACCGGTCACAATCGCCTGATGTTTCATCATAAGCTGCGCAAGCCCGCTCATCCCGACTCCCCCGGCGCCGATAAAATGAAACCTCTTGCCCGCAAGCCTCAGCGCATCGTCCCCGCCGCCCGATCCTCGGCTAACGGACGTTTCCAATATCGCGTGATGACTTTCAGTATCCAGCCGGTTCATAACATCCTTTCAGTGTCTTACAACCTCTTCGCTAATTACATCAGCAGTTTAGCACAGAAATGAATCGTCAAAAAGAAAAAAGCCCGAAAAGACATGTCATAACTGTTCAAACCGTCAAATCGGCATTGCCGGAGCGGCCCCGGGGCGGTACAATCACTTGAACGTTTTCAGTCGTAGGTTGCGTCGGTATGACGATCTCTGTTATCCCGCTGCGACAGACGTTTGTGGGTGTTTCAGACCTATGAGATTGCATAAATGGAGATGTCGAATGGATAAAAAGACCGTTCGAACAGGAATTGTTGGAGCCGGTTTTGCCGCCACGTTTCACTTTGAATCCTTGCAGAAGGTCTATAGCACGAATGTCGAGGTCGAGGGCGTCTTCGCAATCGATGCCGACCAGGCTGCCGGCTATGCGAAAGAGCGCGGGATAAAGGCTTACGACAGCCTCGACGCCCTCATTGATAAGGTCGATGTGGTCCACGTCTGCACCCCGCCGGTGGCGCACGAGGTGATCGCCGTCGCCGCCCTAAAAAGGGACAAATTCGCAATCGTGGAAAAACCGCTCACCGGCTACTTCGGCGACGGCTCCGATGAATTCAACGGAGATACATTTCCAAAAGCCGACGCCCTGGACCATTCCCTGGCCAGTATGGAGCGGATGCTCGCAGCGGAGAAGAAGAGCAAGGGCCAAATTCTCTACGCCGAGAACTGGGTCTATGCCCCATCCATCCAGAAGGAGCGAGAGATAATCGAGAAGACCGGCGCACAGATTCTCTGGATTCACGGCGAGGAGGCCCATTCCGGCTCGCACGCCCATACTTATGCCTTCTGGAAATTCTCAGGCGGCGGCGTAATGATCGGCAAGGGCTGCCATCCCCTGACCGCTGCGCTCTATCTCAAGCGGGTCGAGGGCAAGGCCAGGACCGGCAAGCCAATCAAGCCCAGGGCCGTCTCCGCCCGGACACACGCGATAACAAGGCTCGACGGCTTCCGCGACGAGGGCCACATCCGCTGCGATTACCACGACATCGACGATTTTTCACTTATGCACGTTGTATTCGAGGACGGCACGGTGGCGGATATCTTCGCCTCCGACATTATCCTGGGCGGAATTCACAACTGGGTCGAGGTCGCCGCCAACAACCATCGCAGCATCTGCAACATCAATCCGAACACTGCGATGCAGACCTACAACCCCATCGAGGCCAACTTTAACGACATTTACGTCGTCGAGAAGATAGGCACCAAGCAGGGCTGGACAACGCCGTCGCCCGATGAGGACTGGTTCACAGGCTACCCCCAGGAAATGGAGGCCTTCTACCGAACAATAGCCTACGGCGACCGGCCCGAAAGCACAAGCAACCTCGCCGCAGACGCAATCTCAACAATCTACAGCGCCTACGTCTCAGCAGAGAAAAACGGGACAGAGACGCCCATAAAAACGTTCTGACAACAAACGCTCAACTTGCAGAAAACAAGATGATTTAGACACGGATTGACACAGATTTACACTGCTAAATGATTAGACACGGATTAACACCGATTTACACGGTTATATGAAGATCTGAGATGGCGACACTCAAACACGAGGAATTGTCCAAAAAGATAATCGCTGCCGCGTATGTGGTGCATAACGAATTGGGATACGGATTTCTCGAAAAGGTGTATAAAAATGCCCTTGCGGTAGAACTGGAAGATGCCGGTATAAAATGTAATGCCGAAGTACCGCTGAAAGTCTCATACCGCGGTATAATAGTCGGCGATTATGTTGCCGACCTTGTGGTTGACAACAAGATCATCGTTGAGGTTAAAGCAGTGAAAAAACTCGATTCCGTACACGAAGTCCAACTCGTCAACTACCTGAAAGCGACCGGCTTGAACGTTGGGCTATTGATCAACTTCGCCGAGTCAGTCCAAGTCAAACGCCGCATCTTCGGCTACGAGCAAGGAGAGGAGTATTAGGCATAAGAAATAAAAGAGAAAAAAACCGTGTAAATCTGTGTTAATCCGTGTCTAATAATCTTTCTAACACTGTATATCCGTGTCAAGGGACAATTAAACAAATGGGATTGAAGCTTCATAACAGTCTGACGAGGAATAAAGAGGAGTTCGAGCCGTTGGAGGCCGGAAGGGTCGGGATGTATGTTTGCGGGCCGACGGTCTATGGCCATGCGCATTTGGGCCACGCCAAGAGCTACGTCAGCTTCGACATTCTGGCCAGATACCTTCGCTACCTCGGCTATAGCGTTACGTACGTGCAGAACATTACCGATGTCGGCCATCTAACAGATAACGCCGATGAGGGTGACGATAAAATAATCGAGGCGGCAAAGAGAGAAAAGAAGCATCCCATGGCGCTGGCGGAGTATTATACTCGGAGCTTCTTCGAGGATATGGACAAGCTCAATTGCGTTCGGCCGGATATTAGCCCGCGAGCGAGCGGCCACATCACCGAGCAGATAGACCTCGTAAAGACGCTCGTGGAAAAGGGATACGCCTACGAGGTCAACGGCTCTGTATATTTCGAGGTTGCCAAATTCGCCGAATACGGCAAGCTCTCCGGGCGGAATATCGAGGAAATGCAGGCAGGGGCAAGGG
>DATEBC010000281.1:0-2918 GCA_035288065.1 Sedimentisphaerales bacterium
GCTCGAATCGCATGGATTTAACCTGACCCGCACCTTCAGCGGGGCTTACTGCGAGCCGCCCGGCGCATTCAGCATCAAGAGGAATACGCTCGCGCCGGACAAAGACAAGCTGATATGCCCCTGGGCGCGGAGCGGGACGCCGGGCTACCCCAACGGCGGCAATAAGTTCGACCTTGCCAAGTGGGACGACAATTACTTCAAGCGATTGCGCGGATTCGTCGCTGAGGCCGACAAACGGCGAGTTGTAGTCGAGCTGGTGCTGTTCTGCCCGTTTTATGAGGACAGCATGTGGAATCTAAGCCCGATGAATGCTGCGAACAACGTCAACGGCATCGGCACGATGAAGCGAACGGAAGTTTACACGCTCAACGATCCCAAGCTCCTGGCCGTACAGGATGCGATGGTTCGGAAGATCGTCGCCGAACTCAAGGACTTCGACAACCTGTATTACGAGATATGCAACGAGCCGTACTTCGGCGGTGTAACGCTCGAGTGGCAGGCCCACATTGCCCGGACTATCGTCGATGAAGAAAAGAAGCTGGGCGTCGGACATCTAATCGCCCAGAATATCGCAAATAAAGGCCAGAAGGTCGATAAGCCCAATCCGAACGTCTCAATTCTCAACTTCCATTACGCCAAGCCGCCGGATACTGTCGCGGAGAACTACGGCTTGAACCGGGTTATCGGCGACGACGAAACCGGCTTTGCCGGCAGTGAGCCGAAGGCATATCGCTTAGAGGCATGGGACTTCATAATTGCCGGAGGCGGCGTCTTCGATAATCTCGATTACTCCTTTGCAGTCGGCTGCGAGGGCGGCACCAACCAGATCGAGGCGCCGGGCGGCGGCGGACCGGTCCTCTGGAGACAGTTGGAGATCCTTCGAGAATTCATAACCGGCTTCGACTTTATCAAGATGCACCCTGACAATTCGGTTATCAAGGGCGCCGTGCCCGAAAAGGCTACGGCCAGAGCATTGGCCCAGGCGGGTAATGCTTATGCCATTTACATCAACGGCGGCAATGAGGCCAGCTTGGTCGTTGACCTGCCCAAAGGCAGCTATGTAGTCGAATGGGTGAATACAAAGACGGGGAAGACTGACAAGACCGAGAGATTCGAGCACGGCGGCGGCAGCCGGACAATAGCCTCGCCCAAATACGCTGATGACATCGCCCTGCGGATACTAAAAGACTCATAAACCGGCAAGATGGCCGTGACTTCCGGCGGGTGTTCTGAAACGGGCACGCTTGAATTTGACGGCGGCGGGGACATTTTCCAGGGCCGAATGCGGATTAGTCTTGAGTCTTGAGTCCTGAGTCTGTAGTCTATCTCGGTATGGACCCAATACAGCGGAAACTGGCCCTTATTGATAAGCAGCTTGCCGGCGGCGATTTTCACAACCGAATTATAACCACCGCCCCGCTCGTCTTCGCGGCGGTCGGCTTGATGCTGGGAATTCTGCTGCAAGAAGGCTTGTCCGGACCGGCGGGCAAAGACGACGCCTCGCTGTTTCCATGTGGCTGGGTAGTGCTGCTGGGTTCTTGTTCGCTGGCGGCGGCAGCGCTCTTCGCCGCTAACAACAGATATTCCCGGCCACAGGTTATCGCATACGCAGCTTTTGTTTGTTTCATCTGTCTCGGCGCCGTCCGGGTGATTAGCTTTAATCGCCCTGCGTCTAATGACATACGAAGGCTCGTAGGCGGTGATCCGAGGCTTGCCCAGGTTCGCGGTCTGATTGTTACGGAGCCTTATGTCCAGAGGCACGAGGAGTGGGCATTTGCAAGGTTCAAACCGACGGACCCTACCAGCAGTTTCTACCTCAAGCTCACCGTGGCCAAAGCCGTCGATGGGTGGGCAAAGGTCCGCGGAATGGTGCGCGTTCAGGTTGATGCGCCCATCCTGGATTTGAAGCCGGGTGACTATATCGAAGCGTATTGCCTGCTCGACAGGTTCAAACCGGCCACCAACCCAGGCCAATTCGATATGGCAAGACATCTGGCCGGGCGAGGCGTTTTCATTTCGGCATCGGTCGAATCGAGAGAGGGGATCGAGCTGTTGGAGACCCCCCCTGTTGCTTTGTTCGCCAAGCTCAGAGTCAAGGTCAGGCAAGTCGCAGCGGAGGCGCTGTTGGGCAGCGTTCCGCCCGACGAGCCGGGCAGGGGTCTGGTCGAAGCGCTGCTATTAGGCTACAGGGGTGACATAGACAGTGACACCTACAGGGCATTTCGCAGGACCGGTCTGCTGCACTACGTAAGTCTTTCAGGGATGCACTTCGGGATATTGACAGGGATTGTGTGGTGGGTGTGCAAGACGGCGGGCCTGGCGAAACGTAGTCGCGCGGCCGTGTGCACAGTCGCAATAGCGGTCTTTTTGCTCGTGGTTCCGGCACAAGCGCCAACGACCAGGTCCGCTATTATCGCCTGGGTATTCTGCGCATCCGTGCTGCTGCGGCGGCACGCCAACCCCTTCAATACGCTGTCTCTGGCGGCAATAATTCTGCTGCTCATCCGGCCGAGCCAGCTATTCGCGGTTGACTGGCAGCTCTCGTTCGCCTGTGTGCTTGGAATTTTGCTATTCACGGAACGCATCCGGCATCGTCTGGACGAAACGACAGACGGGCTGGCGGGCGAACTGGATTACAGACGATTCTGGAGGACCGCGAGGATCGTCAGGAAATCGGCGGGTATGGTCGTACTGCCGCTGTCGGTGGGCTTTGGCGCGTGGTTAGGAGGAGCGGGGATACTGCTGTCTTGCTTCTACACAATTACGCCGCTGGCAAGCATCTGGACGTTATTGGTGCTTCCGTTGATGGGTGCGATTCTGACGCTCGGTTTTGTCAAGATAATCCTGTTCTTCCTGCTGCCGACACTCAGCGCGGCGCTGGGTGTCGTTGTAACGGGGCTGTCGGATGTGTTTATTCG
>DATEBC010000282.1:0-2227 GCA_035288065.1 Sedimentisphaerales bacterium
TTGAGTATTTCGCCCATCCGATAGGCCGTTAGCGGCACTTCCGCCGTTCCCGCTAAGTTAAGCTCGTCCTTCTCCATCCGATACGTTTGCTCTTCGGCGCCGGGGTAGTAGCCGGTCCCTCTCATCGCCTCGTCTTTCATCAATAGCGGCACGGACATCGGGACATACCCTCTGCCCGTCATGTAATCCAAAGCGAGCCGCAGCACCGCCCAGTGCAGCAGCGCCCCATCGCCCTTGAGAATATAATTTCTCGTCCCGGCCAGTCGGACTCCCCGCTCGATATCGATAATATCCAACTCCATGCCCAACTGCACGTGGTCCTTAGGCTCGAATTCGAACTGCCGAATGGCGCCCTCTCTTCGTATCTCGATATTCTCCGTATCGTCCTTACCCAACGGCACATCGTCATCCGCCGGCTGGGCAACCTCCTGCATAAGCGCGTCAAACTCCGGCTGTAAGTCCTTGATCTGCCCGTTGTATTGCGCTTCCTGCTTCTTCAACTCGGCAAGCTCAGCCAGAGCCGTCTGCTTCTGGTCCCCGGATAGCTTTGGGATTAATTTGCCGATGCGATTCTTCGACGTTGAAATCTCCTGCAATTGATTCTTAGCCGTCCTGAGAATCGAATCAATCTCAAGCAGCCTGTCGATATCAACGTCGAAATGCTTGGCACGCCCGGCCTCTTTGAACCGCTGCGGATTCTCACGTATTTCTTTAATGTCGATCATATTTCGTTACTCGTCACTTGTATCTGGTGCTTCGTGCTTCACCATGCGCACTCTATGAAAAACGTTTGATAATCACAACATTGTTCTGTCCGCCGAAGCCGAAGGATTCGTTCATTGCGATCTTGACGGGCATCCTTCTCGCCTCGTTGGGCACATAGTCCAGGTCGAGCTCGGGGTCCGGGTCGTTGAGGTTCATTGTCGGCGGAACGATGTTGTCGCGTATCGCCAGCACGCATGTTATCAATTCGGCGGCCCCGGCCGCCCCGATCAAATGGCCGAGCATACTCTTGACGCTGCTGACCGGCGTCATTTTGGCTCGCTCCTTGAAGACCGCCTTGATCGCCTTTGTTTCTATCGAGTCGTTCTCCGTCGTGCTCGTGCCGTGGGCGTTTATGTAGTCGATATCTTTATAGCTTATGCCCGCGTCGGCCAGAGCCGCCGTTATTGCCTGTATCGCCCCTCTTGCCTCTTCGTGCATATCGGTGACCCTGAAGGCATCGGCGCTGGCGCCGTAGCCTATTACCTCTGCCAAGATATTGGAACCCCGTTTTTTCGCCGAGGTCAGCGATTCAAGTATTAGGACCGCCGCCCCTTCCCCGAGGACAAATCCATCTCTGCTTGCCGTGAAGGGCCGCGACGCGGTCTGCGGGCTGTCATTCCTCGTCGATAGGGCGGTCAGCCGGTTGAAGCCCGTCAAGCCCAACGGGTGTATCATCGAGTGTGCGCCGCCGGCGATCATCACGTCCGCATCGCCCCTGCGAATCATCATAGTCGCCTCGCCGACTGCCTGCGTGCTGGCCGCACATGCCGTCAGGCAGCTCCTTGTGGGTCCGCGAGCGCCGGTAAGCAGCGCGATATGAGCGGCGGGCATGTTGGCCTCCTGCTCGAGCTCGCGCATCGCGTCCATCCGGCCAAAGGCCGCCTCAGCCCATCGACCCCAATCCATCTCGCTCTTTTCCCGGCTCCACGCTTCGGCTATTGCACCGAAGAAGACATCATTATCGATCGAGCCTTCGCCCGCTCCCAGGTAAATGCCCAATCTGCGACGGTCTATCCCGTCGGTCGGCTTGTCGGTCTCAATATCGATGCCGGCTTCCCTGCAAGCCTGCGCCGCCGCACCGAGAACGAAACCGGATCCACGGTTGCTATATTTGTGCAGCTCCGCAGTCTTGATATGGTCTGCAAGGTCATAATCCTTGACCTCGGCGTCGAACGTGGTCGGAAACGTCGAGGCGTCGAAGATAGTCGTCTTGTCCACGCCGCTGGCCCCGGCCAATATCCCTTCCCAAAGCGTCTCAACATCGTGCCCCATAGGGCAAACAATGCCCATCCCCGTTATTACAACGCGCTCAGCCATATATCATACCGTGTGGAACCCTTTGCTTACGATGTTTTGAATTACGGGCTCAACTCCAAAAAAGTTGGTGAATTCTAAGGTTGGTTTATGGGCTAAGGCTGTGAAAAAGACGGATTTACCGCATTGTGGGCAACAGCATATATGT
>DATEBC010000283.1:0-6019 GCA_035288065.1 Sedimentisphaerales bacterium
TTGCCAGGGCCGCACCTATCAGCAGAACCACGCCGAAGATAAGCTGCAGCATCTTCAGCGATTCGCCGAACACAAAGTGCGAGATTGCAAGGACCGGAAAGGGCTGCGCCAGTATCACCAGCGCAGGTATCGTCGCCCCGATGCGTTTTATTGCCGTGTAGTAGAGCACGTGCGCCAGCGCTATGCTGAGCACCGCTGAGACCACGACGACCACCCACGGCCGAAGGCCCATACCCAGGCAAGCCGGCATATCTCCGAATATCACTGCAGCGACCCCGAGTCCAAAGACCGTGTAGATGCTTATCACGGAAAAGCCGTGCCGAGAATCGATATCTCGAAACGCCATCTTGACCGTGACGGTATAGAGCCCCCACATAAACGCGCAAGCCAGCCCGATCGCCACGCCTGTCAATGTTCCTCTTGCCGCAAAGTCGCCCTTGAAATATAGCACGCCGGCGACGCCGACGACGCACAGGGCAAGGCCTGCCCAAAAGCGTCTGCTCCCGGCCAGCGGTCTTTCATCAGGAAAGACAATGAGAGAGAAGGCGGCTATCCATATAATATTAGTTTTCGTCAGGAGGACCGCGAAGGCGGGGTCGATATAGTAAAATGCGGCGGCCCAGAGAGTCTGCATGATGATATTTGCCGCCGCCGGCAGGAGCGCCCGCCGCCAGATGCTTCTATCGAGCTGCCTCCTGCGAATGGCAAGGATAAGCAAAGGCAACCAGAATAGACAGGCGACGGAGTAACGCAGAAAGTTCTGCGCCCAGACATCCAAAGAATGGGTGAGATACTTTATGAGGTTCGGGCCGAGGGCCCAAAAGCACAGCGCTCCGAGACAGGCGAGTGTCGCAGTAACATCGAATCCGCCGTGCCGTCGCGGCAACGTTGCGGCAGATCTTCGTCTATTGAATTGCTCGTTCACAAAGTCTTTCCAGGCATCGAGAGTGCGTAAGAATAAACGCGTGTTAAGGTATTAAGGTCGGGATGATTAATCCAGCATATCGAGAATTACTTTTGCCGTTTCTTGCCCTGCGTTCATACGGCCCAGCGGCTTAGCCAGGTTCACCAATTCGCCGCTCAGTTGAGTAAGCTTGCCCTTATCGTTGAGGAGCCGTTCGATGCTCTCGACGATAGGATCTATCGAAGTAAAATAGGGCATAAACTCGGGGACCAATTCTTTGCCGGCCAGAATGTTGACTAAGCACAGATACTTGGTCTTTACCAACCACCGCCCCACCAGCCGCCAGGCGATTCTGCTCGATTGATACATCACCACCATTGGACAAGCCATCGCGGCCACTTCCAAAGTCGCGCTCCCGCTGGCGACAATCGCAAAATCGGCGGCGGCGGCCGTCCCGCAGACCGAGCTGATCGTATAGGCACATTCAAAACCCGGAATTTGTGTTTCTTCGAGTGACTTTCGCCGTTCGGCGTCCACCGCCACGGTGACAAACGTCGCGCCGGGATATTTGGCTTTGATGCGAATTGCGATTTGCTGCATCGGCTGCCAGAGCGTCTTTAGCTCGGCTTCGCGCGAGCCGGGCATAATCGCCACGCGGACGCTCTTCGGATCAAAACCGGCATAGTCCTTGGGCTGGCCCCATTCAATTGCGATAGCGCCGAGCATCGGATTGCCGACGAAGACCGTCTCGACGCCGCGCCGGCTGAACCAATCCTGCTCGAAGGGCAGCAGGCAGCAGAGCTTGTCGCACCAATTCCGCAGTTTTCGGATTCGCCACCCGCCCCAGGCCCAGAGCTGGGGAGCGACGTAAAAAAGGGTCTTGATGCCGTTTCTTTTGGCGAATTTTGCAACGTGCCAATTCAACGCCGGCGAATCGCAGACAACGACCAGATCGACTTTGTTGCTTCTCAAATAGCGTTTTATGCGTCTGAGCAGCATATAATAATGGCCGATCTGGGTGAAAGCGTTGTAGAGCATAGCGGCCTTGGCTACAGTCACCTCCAGCAGTTCGCAGCCGGCCTGGGCCATCTTAGGCCCGCCGATGCCGACCAGCTCGATATTGTCGCAGCCGCCGCTGCGAAGAGCGGTTATCAAATTCGCGCAGTGATCATCCGCGCTCGGATCAGCCGCACTGATAAAGACGCGGTACTTCTTGCCCTTCTGCATCATAAGTGCAAGTAGTAACAAGATTTGACGAAAACGGCAAACAGATACTTCCACCCATTGCGTACAGTGAGATGCGAGGCAAAATAACTCGATGCTCGATGCTCGGTCTCGGCGAGGGAGGAAAGAAGGTTGAAATCGGAGGTCGAAGGTTATATGATTGAGGCGGTGCAATATTTATGACAGGCGTGTTGAATCAATAGGAGATTAGAAATGAGCAAATCCAGTCAACGTATCTCGGCGGCAACGGCCTTGACGCTCCTTGTGGCGTCTCTATGCTTCTCGGCATCGGGCCTGCCAAAGACCCTGGAGCTCGGCGCCGGCGCGCCTGATTTCAATCTGCCGGGCGTGGATGGAAAGAACTACAAGCTGGCGGATTTTGACAAGGCAGAGGTCCTTGTGATTGTTTTCACGTGCAATCATTGCCCTACCGCCCAGGCTTATGAGGAGCGGATTAAACGGCTGGCGTCCGATTACAAAAATAAAGGCGTCGCCCTTGTCGCAATTTCCTCCAACGATCCCAAAGCGGTCCGGCTGGATGAGCTGGGGTATTCGGATATGAGCGATTCGCTCGAAGATATGAAGATCCGCGCCAAGCGAATGGGGTTTAGTTTTCCGTATCTTTACGACGGCGAGACGCAAAAGGTCTCGCGCGCCTACGGCCCTGTTACGACGCCGCACGTATTCGTATTCGACAAGGCCCGCAACCTGCAATTCGTCGGGCGAATCGACGATTCTGAAAAGCCCGAACGCGTCAAGGTTCGCGACACCCGCAACGCCATTGAGGCGCTTCTGGCAGGTAACGAGGTCCCCGTCAAGAAGACCAGGACGATCGGCTGCTCAATCAAGTGGTCCGAAAAACGAGAATATGTGAAGGAAGCTTTCGAGAAATGGGCGGCTGAAGACGTCACTCTGGAAATGATAGACGCTAACGGCATAAAGGAACTCGTCGCAAACGACTCCGGCAAGCTGCGGCTGGTCAATATATGGGCGACGTGGTGCGGCGCCTGCGTCGTGGAGTTTGACGACCTCGTTGAGATTAACCGCATGTACAGAGGACGAGAATTCGAAATGATAACCATCAGCGGCGACTCCCCCGAAAAGAAGGACAAAGCCCTTTCATTTCTGAAAAAAAAGCAGGCGTCCTGTAAGAATTATCTCTTCGAGCCGGACGACCTGTACCTGCTCATGGAATCGGTGGATAAAGAGTCGCTCGGCGGAATGCCTTATACATTGCTCATCGAGCCAAGAGGCAAGATTATCTATCGGCAATTGGGAATGATAGACCCGCTCGGGCTGAAAACGGCAATAGTCGAAGATCTCGGACGCTATTATAAATGAGCCGTGCCATAGACGACGGCGCTGTTTTGCCGACGCCGGAAGAGGACATTCAGTAAGGAGACAAGCTATGACGGGTGAGAAAAAGGAAGTCCTGTTGACCGTATTGATAGCTTTGCTGGCGGCGCGATGCGCACCGGGAGCCGAGGACATAGAAGCCAAATCGCCCTTGGACGGGCTGCCCGACCATATAACGCGGATAACGCACTTCGGGCAGCGCGCCGACTTCTCACACGACGGCAAGAGGATATTGTTTATAGAGAAGACCTTTGGCGACGTATATGAAATGGACCTGGAGACGAAGATTATCCGCCCGATGACGCATCATTATTTTCACGAGGGCTATACTCGGGCGCTGTATTTGAGTAACGGCGACATCCTGCTTTCCGGCGCTCGGCAGTTCGATGCGACGAATCCGTGGGCGAGCCGAAGCGGGAATAACGCCGAGCTCTGGGTCCTGAAGAAGGACCTTTCCGGCCCCCCAACGGCTCTGGGCGAGAAGTGCTCCGAAGGCCCTGCCGTTTCGCGCAAAAGGATGTATATCGTCTGGACACAGGGCGGGGAGTTCTACTCGGCCGATATCGTTTACCAGGACGATAAGCCGATGCCGGCGAAGAAGAAAAAGGTCCTGGCGAAGAAAGACCTGCCCTTTCAGTGCGACCTTGAGACGCAAAACCTCCGTCCGCCGGCCGAGAGGGAGCTGATATTCAGCGCCTATGGGTATCAGGGCACCGAGGTCTGCGGACTCGATCTCAGGACGGGCAAGATCGTGAACTATTCCATGACGCCCGATCAGTACGATGAGCCGGAGGGCATCTTCCCGGACGGCAGACACACGCTGGTCGAATGCGACAAGCACAGTGGACAGGGTGTGGAGAGTATCGATTTGTATAAGCTCGCCCTGGACGGGTCGGGCAGGACGCAGAGGCTGACATTCTTCTGTGATTACCCGGGGTATAAGGCGTCAAACCCGGTTGTCAGTGACGACGGGCGGTTTATTGCATTTCAGGTGGCCAAGAGTGGCGATCCGGCCGGGGTCGGCAGAGGAATTCTGCTATTCGACATCGAAAAACTCGAGGGACGGTCCAACGCCGATGCCGAGGACGCCAAAGTCGAAGACAAGCAGGGCCAAACGGAGGGCAAGATCGAGGAGAAGGAGAAGGAACAGCATAAGGATGAAAACAAGCCGGAGGAGCCTAACGTCGCGCCGGAGGCGAACGAACCGCTTGCGGTTGAGAAAACGGTGAAAACAACCGTTGACGCAGCAACGGCACAGGCGAGCCAAGACGCGGATACAAAGGTCCTCGACCAGCCAACGACGCTGGAAGGGCGGATCGAAAAGATCGAGAGGGAGTACGGGGCCAAAGTGCATCACAACTACGACGCCAAGGTCTTCTTCCCTTCTGAATGGCTTGCCCCGCCGATATCGGGCCAGGGCTCTCAGATGCCTAAGAATGAAGTCGAGAGGACCGTTGAGGCCATTGAGAAGTTTGTCCCGGCGTATCCGAAGGAGGTGCTTGCGAAGAATTTGACGGATATCTACCTGGTAAGCGGTATGAAATTCTACGGCAAGGGCTTCGGCGCGGCTTACGGAAAGTCGGCTATTTATGTCAACAACGAAGGGCGTGCAAGGGGATACACGCAGGAGTTTCTGCTCAGCCAGATGCACTCGGAGCTCTCAAGCATATTCCTTGTCAACTACGCCGGTGAGTTCCGCAAGGACGAGTGGGAAGCTGCCAACCCGCAGGGCTGGAGATATAATGGCACCGGAGTCGAGATGCTGGGACAGACGGATATCTTCGCCCAGACCGACGAGCTGTTGAGCCGGGGGTTCCTGGTGAAGTACTCGCAGAGCAGCCTCGAAAACGACGTGAATATGTTTGCATTCTGGGCGTTCACGAAGGCCGAGAAGCTGAAAGAGCTGACCTCGAAGTATACGCGCATAGACCAAAAGTTCCAGCTTGTCGCGCAATTCTACAGGGGCATTCACCCCGAAATCAATATCTCAGCCGAGCCCGAGACATCAAGCTTGGTCAACTGCGCGCCGCAGAAAGACATCTTTGGCCAAAACGGCCGTTAAGACCCCGATGTGGTTTAGAAATGAGATTGCAATTTTGAGCGGGGCATATTAGAGTATCCTCGATTAGTGTTGAATGCTTTCCAGGATTCTTGGAGTCCGTTCTATTGGTGGGGCAGAATCGAGAAATTGGGGGTTGTGACGGGTTAAGGTTATGTCAGAGACCGGGCCGAGCCGAGTTGATGCTCTATCGCTGCTGAAGGAATACAACCAGAACGAAGGACTGATTAAGCATGCCCTCGCGGTCGAAGCCGTGATGCGCTATTGCGCCAAGAAGCGCGGCCAGGAGGAGGAAAAATGGGGCGTGATCGGCCTGGTGCACGATCTGGACTACGAGCGGTTTCCGCGCGAGCACTGCCATAAAACGGAGGAAATCTTGACGGAACGCGGCTGGCCGACCGAGTATATCCGCGCCGTTGTTTCTCACGGATGGGGGATATGCACCGACGTCCAGCCTCAAAGCGAGCTTGAGAAGG
>DATEBC010000284.1:0-4635 GCA_035288065.1 Sedimentisphaerales bacterium
TCCGCAGGGCGAGCCGATGTAATCGTTCTCCACCGTCTGCGCCAGATCGATAATAGTCATCTTCTCTTCAATCTCGATACCGTTGACATCAAGCAGTGAGAGAATCAGGTTCAAGCTGAGCGACGCCGACCGGCTCATCCCGCCCCCCGGGATATTCCCGTAGATAACTCCATCAATCCCCTCGGCAAGCTCATATCCCTCTCGCCGCAGGATATAATCCACCCCATAAGCAAACCGCCCCCAGGTATCCGCCGCTTCTTTCGACTTAGGCTCAGGCACGTCGCCCAGCCTAAACTCTACGACTCCGTCGTCGGGAAAATTCCCGCTAAACAGCCGAACCTTGTCCGTTCCGTTAGGTTTATATCCCATCCAGATAAACCGGTCCGTAGCCACGCCGAAAAGCTCCGTCCCGTTATAATCCCCATGCTCGACCCCAAGGCAGAACCGAGAAGAAGTCCGCCGCACCTTCCCCCCCGAGATATCAAGCCCATTTTCCCGGGCAAGCCGCCTAATCTTCTGCAACGCCCCTTGCCCATCACCAGTCAGTTCCATTTCACTCTCACTTTCAACATATCCTTGCGCAAGCCTTGACAAAGCTACCCAAACGCAGACTCGTAACACTTCGGCGTTCACTATTCGGGATTCGTTATTCGATATTCGCCCCGACTTATTTGGCCAGTCCCCAGGGGCTGAAGATGAAGTAGAGTATCAGCGTAATTATCACCACGAAGATGCCCGCGATTTTCGCCCCGTTGCTCGTCTCAAGATTAAGATCAGTCTTCTGCTCGAACTTCACAGGCTCAGCTAAAGGCATAAGGACCCTAATCAGCGTCATCACGCCTAAGCAAAGGACGAAGCAAAGAGCCATTCTATTAAGGAACTGAATCTGAGGAGCTGCGACTTTCAGAAGGCCGTAGGAAATGATATTGGTCACAAGCCCTAATACGCCCGCAATCGGCGGAGCCTTGCGGACAATCAGGCCGAAGGCAAAGACGGCCAGAATACCGGGCGATATGAAGCCCTGGCTCTCCTGGATTATCGTAAAGATGCTGTTGCTTATCTTGGGATTGCCGAGCTGCGGGGCCACCATGACCGCGACGAATGTGAAGACCACAACACACAGCCGCCCCAGGAACACAACAGCCTTCTGAGACGCCTGCGGCTGAATGCACTTTTTGTAGATATCCATCGTAAAGATGGTCGAAGCGGCATTGAGCATGGCCGCCAGACTGCTCACGACCGCACCGAGAAGCGCCGCCAGGACAAAGCCGACGATCCCCACTTTCTGAGGCAAGACGTTTCCAAGCAATTGCCCTAGCGCAGTGTCGTATTTATATGCGATCAAAGGCTCGCTTGACGGCTTGATCTGAGCGGCTTCGGCGGCCTTTTCCACTTTCTCGTTATATTCTTTGACCTCCGCCGCCAGAGCCGGGAACGTGCTCGCCCAGGACTTATCTTTTCCGGTGTCAAACAGGACGTACTGGGCGACTTCGGTCGAATCGAACTTCGATTGCTGCAGCGGCAGGACCAGAGGATTCTTCGCCTTGACCGCCTTCATCGCCGCCTCATCCGGATAAACGGCGAGCATTAACTGCGGACCGGTCCAGCCTGTGACCGCCTCTTCGCTCGGGGAGGTCACTACCTGGACAAGCTTGGTTTCGGGACTGGCCTTTAGATATTTCGCCATAACCAGGGCGTTATCCGCCACCGCCTCATTCTTCATATCCGTGGCATAGAGGTTAAAAGCAATGATGCCGGGGATAACAATCACAAACGGGATCAGCAGCTTGAGGAAGGCGGCAAAGACGATTCCCTTCTGCCCCTCCTTAAGCGAAGACGCCCCCAGAGTCCTTTGGGTGATATACTGATTCAGACCCCAGTAATAGAAGTTCGGAATCCACAATCCCAGCAAAAGCGCCGTCCATGGAAGAACGCTGTCCGTGCTTGGCAGGAACATGTTCATGCGAACCTTGTTCAAATCCCAGAACCGCTCGACGGCCCCGGCGCCCTCTTTGAGCGTCTCAATCGCAACGGCGCCTGTCTGAACGTTTACAATCCTCGCCGCTTCGGTCGCGCCGCCGAGCTTATCGAAGGCGAAGTACATAATGAATCCGCCTCCGAGAATCAGGGCGCTGCCCTGAATCAGGTCCGCCCACGCACACGCCTTCAAACCGCCGCTGACGACATAAGCCATCGCAATCAGTCCGATCACCAGCGACCCGGCCCCGAGGCTGACGTCGTAGCCCATTTTGTCCGCCAGTGTGCGGATGGTGAGAGCGCCGGAATAGGTCACCGAGCCGAGGAGCAGCATGTAGATGAATATCGTCGCCACCGCCATAATCGTCCGGGCGGTCCCGTTATACCGGTACTCCAGGAATTCAGGCATTGTGAAAATGCCCGCGCGCAGGAAATACGGCAGAAAACAAAATGCGACAACAACAAGCGTGATTGCCGCCATCCACTCGTAGCTGGCAATCGCCAGCCCGACGTGACTGGCCGCATTCCCGCTCATCCCCACAAACTGCTCGGTCGAGATGTTCGCGGCGATCAGGGAGAATCCAATCAGCCACCAACTCAACCCGCGGCCCGCAAGAAAATAGTCCTCGCCGGTCTTTTCGTGCCGGCTTTTGTAAATGCCCAACGTTACCACAGCCGCAACGAAAGCGACAAACACCGTGACATCAAGGAAGTTAAATGTCATAATAAATCCTTTCCCTAAAATCATCCGTTAGAGCCATTCCATTGCCTTATCACCACCGAATCCGGCCCAATTATAGCCGCTGTCGGGAAATCGGCAACAAAATACATCTCTGCTTTTCCGGAAGCCTGGCGCCTCTATTGCGCCGACACAGGAAGGAATCGATAACATGCCGCTCCCTTTTGTTTCGGTGTTTGCGTTAATGCTCCGGCGCACTCTTGGATTCTTTGTTAATCGTGAACAAAAACGAATTGCCGTTTTCTCTCGGCTCGACCCATATATCGCCGCCGTGCTTTGCGATAATCTCTTTCGTGATATAGAGTCCCAGCCCCGTGCCCTTGATTTTCGTGCCTGCCTTCCTGTCCAGCCTGGAGAACTTCTTGAAAAGCCTTGGCTTGTCTTCATGCGCTATAGGCTGCGAATCGTTATACAATTCAACGTGGACCTTATCTCCAAGGTCCTCGCAGCTAATTACCACCCTCCCTCTGTCCAGCCCGTACTTAACAGCATTACCCACGAGGTTGTTTGCGACGATATGCAGCAGGTCAATATCCCCGCTAACAATTACGTCCGTGGCGATATTGTTCGTAACCTCCATCTGTCTGTTGGCAATCTCAGCTTTGAAGGTCTCCACGCAGGGATCAAAGACGTCTTCCCGCAGGCGGACTGCCTTTCTTATGACCGCCAGTTCCCCCTTCTCTATCCTGCTCAAATCGAGGAATTTCCTCACGGTTTCGCGCAGATAGTCCAGGTTCTTCGTCACTGCATCGAGAGCCTGTTCCTGTTTCGGGTTGATCTGCCCGAACAGGCCTTCCCGGACGGCCGCCGCATTCATAATCGTAGTAGCCACGATTCCCTTCAGCTCATGCGAGACGAAGCCCACTACATCCAGATAGGTCTTATTCAGGGTCTTCAACTCCTCGTTTATCGTTTTGAGGCTCTCCTCCCTGCGGCGAAGCTCCGCCGCCATTTCGTTGAAGGATGCTGCAAGGGCATTAAACTCCAGCGTACCGGTCTGGCTTTCAACTTCATATCCCAGGTCGCCGCCCGAAAGCTCCTGTGTCGCTTCGAGCATGCGTTCTACGGGCCGAGATATCTTTCGTGTCAGCACTGCCCCGACTGCCGCCGACAGCCCGGTGACTGCTATCACTATTGTCAGAAAGATAAAGAATATATTTCGTGACATATCGTTGAAGGGACGCTCGAGAATCCCCACGTAGAGGATCCCGACGATATCCCCATTAACGTCTTTGATCGGCTCGTATGCGGTCTTATACCAGGCATTCACTACGAAGGACCTGCCGATCCACGGCAATCCCTTTTCGAGGACCTGCTCGTTGACCTCCTGCGAGACCCGCGTCCCGACGGCTCGGGTGCCGTCGCTGTTGGCAACGTTTGTGGATATGCGAAGGTCTCCCTGGAAGATCGTCGCAGTGCCGACGTCCTTTCCTTTGTATATTTCCCCCTTATAGACGGTTTCCTTGACCTTATCCACGATCCTGTAGTCTCTGTTAAGGAGATTGCCGCCGTAAAGCACCCCGACCGGCTTGCCGTCATATCCGAAAATGGGCCCGGCAGCCTTAATCATCATTCCGGCACTCTCTTGAGTCTCATCTGTGGCCTTTGCCTTGTGGGTGGGGATAAACTCGATATGCGCCTGCTCTGCCAGTTCTGCCCCTTCCTTTACAAGCTCTTCGCCCGCCACTATCGCCGTCCCTGCAACCGGCTGTCCGCTTGCCATCACAAGGCCGACCAGCTTATCATCCGCCTGGCTGTCGCCGGTCTGCGACGGGTTTCGACTCCGGATAATTACGTTTCCTGATGAGTCGGTCAGAGTCAGAACATCCAAAGATTCCTGCTTTCTTATCCTGCCCAATTCCTTGTTCAAAGTCTCCCTGTCGTTATCGGTAATCGCCTCCTTGATAAAGAAACGCTGA
>DATEBC010000285.1:0-2195 GCA_035288065.1 Sedimentisphaerales bacterium
TCGCAAAGGCAAGGATATTGCGCTGAGCGGCGAAGCCGACGCCGGTTCGCCGGCCGGGCTGGATGCACAGAGCGGCAGCTTTGAGGTCCGGCCGAGCGACAAGACGTGGCGGGACCATCGAAGCAAAGGGCTGCTTAGATACGTCGGGAAGCGGTACCTGCAATTTGCCGAGACGGGCGAATGGTTTCTCAAGGGGGGTGCGGACAGTCCGGAGAACTTTTTAGCTTATGCGGAATTCGACGGGACATACGATACCGCCAAGCTCGAACGGCAGGGCGAGGCGGCGGGCGATACGTTCATACACCGCTATGAGCCGCACGTTAAGGATTTCAAGGCGGGCGACCCGAGCTGGAAGGACGGCAAGGGTAAGGGGATAATCGGGGCGATGAACTACCTGGCGTCCAAGGGGATGAACAGCTTCTATTTTATTCCCTACAATATCGACGGCGGCGACGGTAAGGATGTCTGGCCGTGGACGAGCCCGAAGGAAAGATTGCGGTTCGACTGCAGCAAGCTGGACCAGTGGGAGATTGTTTTTTCACATATAGACAAGCTCGGCCTGATGATGCACATCATCACACAAGAGACGGAGAACGACCAGGGTCTTGATGGTGGCGATCTGGGGCGTCAGCGAAAGCTCTACTACCGGGAGCTGATCGCGCGGTTCGGGCATCACCTTGCGCTGGTGTGGAACCTCGGCGAAGAAAATACCAATACGACGGCCCAACAAAAAGCGTTTTGCAGGTACATCAAGGAGTTGGACCCTTACGACCACCCGATTGTTTGCCATACGTTTCCGGGGAAATACGATGAGGTTTACACCCCGCTGCTGGGCTATGAATACTTCGACGGGGCTTCGCTGCAAACCAACGACACCCACACGCAGACAGTCAAATGGATCGATGCATCGGCCAAGTCTGGGCGGAACTGGTTCGTTTGCCTTGACGAGATTGGGCCGGCCGATACGGGCGTTAAGCCGGACAAGGACGACTATTGGCACGATGAGGTGCGGCATAAACACCTATGGGGGCATTTGATGGCCGGGGGAGCGGGAGTGGAATGGTACTTTGGGTACAAGTTCGCTCACAATGACCTCAACTGCGAGGATTGGCGCCGCCGAGACCATTTATGGGACCTGACGCGATATGCGCTGGAATTCTTTCAGGAGCATCTGCCCTTCACTGAGATGGAGCATCACGATGAGCTGACCAGCGTCAAAGACGACTACTGCTTCGCCAAGCCCGGCCTGATTTACGCAATATACCTGCCCGGCGGCGGGACAACGAACCTTGATTTGGGCGGCGATTCCAAGTCGTTTGCAGTGCAATGGTTCAATCCGCGGACCGGGGGGGCATTGCAGCCTGGCTCAGTTCGAAGCATAAATGGGCCTGGCTCGGTTGGTATCGGCCAGCCGCCCGATGATGCCGATAAGGACTGGGTGGTTCTGGTGCAGCCGGCGCTGAAAAGGCTCTAAGCGGTCGATTCCGCGTGTATTGACGATTGATTCCCGATACGTCGGGATTTGCGCTGTGCTCCAACATTTGGCGTCGTCGTCCCTATGGGACAAGTCCCCACGGGACAAGTGCCGACGACGGCTAAACGGCGTTGTAGAGGTGGAAGGATGGCGAATTGGCGCAAAACGGCTTGAAATCGGGCTGTAATCGGCGGGGATAGGCCTTGGGCGTGTAAAAAAGGGTTGCAACTGCGTTGTTTCGGTATATAATGACGTGTTTGGCAAAGGATTGATGTAACGAAAGAGACAATGAAGACTATACGGGAGTAATTCCTATGGAAGTAGCAACACAGCCGGAAATCAATTTGTTCGGCGATGAATTGCCCTCAATTGAGGACATCAAAAGGCTTTCACTGAATGTGCGTTGCAGCGAAGCTAACATGCTGGCCTTTGGCAAACAGGTCGATGAGAATATGTCCAAGACGTCGCCAACGACACGTTTGGGTGTGGGAATCGCCCTTTATATCCTTGGCAAAGACGAAGAAGCGCTGCAGAAGCTCGAAAAGGCCGAAGACCGCAGAGAGAAGTTCATTTATACGGCGTTGACGCTTCGACGGCGAGGCCGATACGACGAGGCAATCGAGAACCTTGCCAAGTACCTCAAGGCCGGCGGCGACGCCCTGACGAGCTCGCTGGAAAAGGCGGCTATTTACCGAGTGGCGGGCGAATTCGAGAAGGCGGA
>DATEBC010000286.1:0-2375 GCA_035288065.1 Sedimentisphaerales bacterium
CTCCCGGGCCATCGTCGGGTCAGTCCCGACAACGTCTATTACTACGCCGTCTCGCAACCCTCGGCAAGAATCGAAGGAATGGTAATCCACGATGTCCCCGCCTCCGCCATGGCCGAGATCGACAGATACGAAGGCAAGAGATACCAGCGGGAAACCGTCTGCGTAAACACCGCCTCAGGACCCGTGCAAGCGCAGGCTTATTTGGTCAGCCACGAGTCGATGAAGAAGCACTTCGGAGACAGGTTCCACGTCAATCTCATACACGAGCTGTGGCTGCGAAAGCGAATCAAAAAGTTCATCAAAAAACGCACACGACCCGGAGACAACACCGCTGACGCCGAATTCGAACGAATGGCCGACAGGGAGCTTATCGCAACTACTGAACGCGACCTCGTCATGAGTCATTACCACTCCGATGCCGTCAGCGATTATTACCTCGAGCACGAGCTTGACCGCCCCAGACCGTCCATCAGGCACCTTTATGACGCCCAGGACGCAAGACCTCTCATCAACTCTTATCTAACGCTCGTCATAAGGCAAGTCCTGCTCAATCAGCTCGATGAGGCCATTCAGTCACATTACCGTTTTGAGCTCGAGCACATGCGGACCTCTGAGAGATACTTCAAACGCTCGCCGAGCATTCTCGCCGCCATGCAAATAATAAATGCAAACGCCGATGCAGTCGATATGATCGTCAAACAGGCCCTCGAAACTATGCCGTTTGAGAGATACGATCTCATCGACTACGTCAAATACGCCGTCCGCGCCGCAAAGAGCATGTTCCACTCACGAATCGCCTATGCCGAATTGGACAGAATTCGCTCTAATTTTCAAGGAGGACTCATCCCGCTGGGAATTGAAGTTGAATTGAGCAATCTCGGTGTCGCGGCAGTTGAGCCCCAAAGAAGCATTCAGAAGAAACGAGATTCCGGCTATGACGGCTTCCTTTACTTCTATGATTTTCACCTCGACGTGCTGGCCTGGAAGCTCGGTGGATATATCGACGACCACAGCGGCGATACAGACCAGTCCCGCCGCAGAGGATTTCTCGAACTTGCCCCGGGAAGACTGAATATCGCAGGCGAACTCTCGCGGCCTGCTACTGCAGACCCATGGATGCTTAATCAGTTGATACACGCCCTTGCAAATTTCTACGACGTCAAGCCCCATAGCCTTCACCTATCACTCCAATTGCGAAAGAGGCAAATCGGCAGGCAAAGGGTCCTGCCTCTCGGCTTTGTAAAGTGCCTCTTGCTGCTCGGAGGCGGACCTGAACGTAAAAGTAACGGCAAATTCCGGCTCTCAAGAATGGGCTACGATGAGATTACTGTGTCCGGCCCGAACGAGGAGCTTGTATTCGCAAGAACAAGCAAGCGAAAATGGCACCTCGGCGGAGATGAAATCGCCGACAGAACCCCCGCCCAGGCAATAACACACGTCCAGCAGTACAAGTTTATCCGACTGAAAAAGAATGAAAATTACGAGCCTCTGATTATGTGCCTCAAAGGCCTCCAGATTGGATATAATCCAAGCGATTACCTCACCGCCGAGCAATTGGCGGCCAGCCCGCAATTGCGCCTGGAGTACGACGAGCTTAAGAGATGGGCGGCGGAGCCCACCCGAATCCCACAATCAACAATCGGCGCCTTCCTACGCGTCGTGCATCACGGCTTGATGAATGAAGCACATCATCGCCCTTTCCACAAACTCCACTACATAAACTGGGCAATGAACACTATCGCAATAAACCTGGCCGCTATCAACACAGTCCTCAAACCCTCCGCCAATTCCTGATGCTCTGCTACACGTGGTTGCTCTGTTGAAAACCTTGTAGGCTGTCATTTCGAGCGAGCCGAAGGCGAGTCGAGAAATCTGTTTCTTAATAGATTCCTTCCGCCTTTCGTGGACTCGGAACGACATCCATCGTTTGATCTGTCCCGGGCCACTAATATCTGCTTGCTACTTACTTGGCCGACGTCGAGCTTCTCACCGCCGCGACCTGTTTTCGCGATAAACCCTCTTCATCCTTAATCTCTTTATCGCATACGCCGCTACTTCGCTGTGGTCAAAACCCATGTTCTGCGGCAGCTTCTCTATATCGAACCACCTCGCCTCTGCCGCATCGTCGCCCGCCTTGACCCGGCTCTGCCCGCCCCCGGCGATACCCATAAACACAATGGTTATCTGCCGGCCCCTCGGATCCCGCCCGCATTTCCCGAACGTCCGCATTTGCTCTAAGCCAATGCCAGCCAGTCCCGTCTCCTCCTTCAACTCCCGTGTAGCGGCGTCCTCAATCTCCTCCTCAAGATCAACAAACCCGCCCGGAATCGCCCAATATCCCTTGTATGGCTCGTGTTTTCGCCGGACCAGCAGCA
>DATEBC010000287.1:0-5301 GCA_035288065.1 Sedimentisphaerales bacterium
GGGCGGCCAGCCGCAGCCGGTGCAGTTGGCCGACGGAATATCGGTCGCACTGGTGACTACGTTCTGGGGCCTGCTCATTGCGATACCGGCCCTGGCGGTGCACGGTGTGTTTCAAAACCGCATCGAAGCGCTGGTCAACGATGCGGTTATGCAGGCCGAGAGCATTATGCCCGAGATAAGGCGGGCCTTGGAAAGGCAAAAACGTGCTCAGGTCCATCGCACGGCCAATACGCCGCAGCTTGTGCGCGAAATCACCGCCAAGCCTACCTCAGCGACGGACGAAGCAGTGCTTTTGCGCTGAAACAGCAGGGAACGAAAGATCATGCCCTTCAGACGCACCGACCAATTTCGTGCCGGACCAAGGCAAAACTCGTTTAATATGACCCCTGTAATCGACATCGTCTTTCTGCTTATCATATTCTTTGTGCTGGCTTGTCGGTTCATCGAGGCGGAGAATTTCCCGGTGACGGTCCCGGACGGCTGCAAATTCGCTCAAGACGACCAAAACGCCACGCAGGCGGTCACGTTAACGGTTATGAACAAAGCCGAGGATGAAATCACCTTTGCGGTTGGGTCCGAAGAGGTCGCACCGCAGGATGCCGGCTCGCTGCCCGGCGTGGTCGCCAGGCTTGCGGAATTGATAGATGCGCGATTACAGACCTTGCCGCCCGACGGCAGGATTGTCACGCTGCGTATCGACAAGGACATTCCCTTCTCCCAGGCCCAATACGCCTTAGCCGCCGTAGCGCAAAGCGCCGCAACAAACATCCGCCTGGCGGCTTTTAGCGCAAAGTCCCCGTCGAGAGACCAACGTACAGAGGAATAAAGTCATTTCGCCAAGTTGGGAATTCTGCGGAGCCTTGTCTTTATGCGGGTTCTTTTTCTTTTTTGGTTTTTTGTTTTGCGGAGAAGAGGTCGGCTTTGCCTTCGACGATGTCGGCGCTGATAACATAGCTTGCCGGTTTTGCCTCTTCCGGCAGTTGGTACATTAGATCGACCATCAGCTCCTCGGCGATGGCACGCAGGGCGCGGGCGCCGGTGTCGCGCTTAAGCGCTTTCCTGGCCAGGGCGTGCAGGGCGTCGTTTGAGAAGTCCAGCCTGGCGTCCTCCATCTCGAAGAATTTCTGGTACTGCTTGACCAGCGCGTTCTTGGGCTTGGTCAGTATGTCTATGAGCGCCTTTTCGTCAAGGGCCGAGAGCGTGGCGATCACCGGAAGCCTGCCCACCATTTCGGGGATCATCCCATACTCGATAATGTCTTCCGGTATCACCTGCCGGACGATGCTGCTGTACTCGGTCTTTACGTCTGTTCGCTGGGATAGCTCCGAGTCGAAGCCTATCATTTTCTGGCCGAGGCGCTTCTTGATGATGTTTTCAAGCCCGACGAAGGTCCCCCCGCATATAAACAGTATCTGAGTCGTATCCATCTGGATATAGGACTGCTCCGGATGCTTTCTTCCGCCCTGAGGCGGGATGTTGGCAGTAGTGCCTTCGAGCATCTTCAAAAGCGCCTGCTGGACGCCTTCTCCGGAGACGTCGCGGGTGATCGAGACGTTCTGGTACGTCTTGCCTATCTTGTCGATTTCGTCGATATAGACTATTCCGCGCTGCGCCTCTTCTATATCGTAGTCTGCGTTCTGGAGCAGGCGGAGCAGGAAGTTCTCTACGTCTTCGCCGACGTACCCGGCCTCTGTAACGGTCGTGGCGTCGCATATTGCAAAAGGCACTTCCAGCTTGCGGGCCAAGGTGCGGGCCAGCAACGTCTTGCCGGAGCCGGTCGGCCCTATCAGGAGCACGTTGGATTTGTCTATCTCGATGTCGCTGTCGCTGTCGCTGTGAAGCAGCCTCTTGTAATGATTGTGGACGGCGACCGAGAGGTACTTCTTGGCGTGCTCCTGCCCGATGACGTATTCGTCGAGATATTCCTTGATCTCTCTTGGCCTTGGCAAGTCCCTGATCTCGGGGACGTTTTTGCCCGACCTTCTGCGGTTCTGCTGGATGATGTTGCGGCACAGATCGACGCACTCCGGACAGATGAAGACCTTGTTCGGCCCCTCGATCAGCGTGTCGGCCTGACTGCCCGACCGACCGCAAAAACTGCATATCGCTTTAGTCCGTTTACCGTTTAGCTTCTTGGTCATTGTTTCAAACCCTAATTTCAGATTAGATTTGGCTTCTTCGACACCGTATTCATTTTAGCCTGATAGCCCCGAAAAAGCAAGCCCTTTGCCGAGATACACAGCCGTACTTGTATGGTTTCCGATCATTTTTGGTGAGTAAGGTTGCTCTTTTTGAGCGTTAGGGTGTGGATAACGTCGTTGTCGATATTGACGATGTCGTAGGTGTTCTGCGGCATAACCGGCCGAGGCAGCCGGCAGCAATGCGAAGGTGAGCAGTGAGACACAATACTCTTCTCTACGATTTATTTTAGTTCCACTCCCAAATCATACGCCCTGGATTTCGTGCCTCCCCTGCAAAATGACCGAATATAACGGAAGGCGCGACACAGGACTCTATCATAAACGCTGTGTATTGTCATCACCCTTGCTGCATTGCTGTTTGAGCAGGCTCAATCTCTCGGCCCACAGAGGCGGAATGTCGGCGAAGCTATTTAGGAGGACTTCGATGCTGTGGACGACGTCCTTATCCTGAGTTTGCGGGATTCTCGAGAAGCAGAACAGCTCGTAATACTTAGCTCGCCACCAGTGGTCGTTCCTGTGGTCTGGCGAAACCGAGCGCGTCTTCTGCGCCCCCGCTACCTGCGCCCACAAGCCGGCGGCGTCGGCGAATTTGCCCTGCTCGGCGAGCAGCCGGGCCCGGCAGCGAATGAAATCGGCGTTGCCTTTCTTATATTCATCCGGCAGGGCATCGAGCAATTCTTCGATTTGGGCCGGGTCTTGCGGGTCTCTTGCCACCCTAAAGAGCGATATCTCCGCAACATACAGCCGCGCTTGGCCGATCGGGATCAGACCGTGGCTCGACAGCGAAACCCGCTCGCAGTACCGGGCAATTTCAAGACAATTCTTATGCAGTTGCGGGCAATTGGATGAACTGTCCTGCAATTGCTCGATCTTCTCGATGACGGCGACGAGCAGTTTCTCGGCTTCGAGGGCGTATTCAGGATTATCCCCCCGGCAGACTCCCACCAGGCACTCAGCCGATTCCTCCAATCTGTCCAGATAACGAAGGGCCTTCGATTTGAGGGCCTTCAGGCCGGGGTCATCCCGAACTTCCGGATCGCCAAGAATATACAGGACCTTCTGTGCTTCGTTCGTTTGAGGAGATTCGAGGAGCAGCTCGCAGTATATGCGTATTGCCTCCGGACGAACACCGCCGGGATCGTTTGGGTCTCTGCACTCCTCAAGCAAATCGAGCAAATCCTTCAACACCTCTTCTCTCTTATCCGGGTCGGTATAGTGATCCCGGGTGATTGTGCTTGCTATCAGGTCGAGCTTTGCCCAACATCGGCGGCTTGCTTGCGGTGTAGCGGCGATCTTCCGGAGCAATTCAGCGGCTTTTTCAGTTTGTCCGGCCGCCATTAGGGCGGTGGCGAAGCAGTATTCCAGTTCGTCGTCGGCACGCTGTCCGGCAATCTTCTGAAAGTCGTCGAATACGTCCAGGACAGTATGCTCATCAAGCCTGCCACCGGCGTAGGCATTGCAGGCAAGTTTCGCCGCCTGCTCAGCGATTGTCTCGGCCTCGATGCCGAGTCTTCTGCTCTGGTCATCCTTCTGAAGCTCCGCAGCCCGCAGCAAGAACCCGACCGCTTCGCCCGGCGAAGCCTCAGCGCACGCCAATGCCGTGACATAGAGTGTCAAAGGGGTCCGGAGCTTCTCCGATTGCACAAGGCGCCGCAGCAAGCCGATCCAATCTTGCGGCACGTCCCTCCAGGCGGTCTGGGCGGCGAGTTCCACCTCGAAAAGGCTTGTCTTCTCCGGTTCAAGCTCGTTGTGTTTAAAACGATAGTCCAGGTCGCGCAGCGCCAGGATGCCGACGAAATTATCGAGCAATCCGGGCCGGAGGTTCATGGTTTCTTCGAAGGCCTGCGGCATGTTCAGCCTGTGCTGCAAACAAGCCACCGGCAGAATCAACTCCGAGTCGTTGACGTCGCTTTGGGCAAGCTCGCCTGTCAATTGAGCCGGCCGATCGTCTTCGCCCGGACCGAAGAGCTTAATCCGCTCGATGGCTACCCTAAGCGAGGTGGACTGCTGCATGTCGGAGCGATCGAGCAGCATGTCAAACTGCTGCCGGGCCGCAGACTCATAAGCGGCATCACTCAGGGCCAGCAGGCCAAGCGCCTTGGCTCGCAAGAATTGCAGATAGGCCGTATCATAGTTCTGCTCCAGTGCATCTATCTGAGCAAGTATTTGGCGGAGCATGCCGTCCCGCTTTGCTTGATCGCCGTGCAGCGCGACGTGGAGATCCATCTCCAGCCTGTTTACGTTGGTCACGTACAGATCGTTGAAGAGCTTTCGCCACCCGCCGGGGCGGGTTGCGCCGTATCTATCCTCCCAGTCGTCGGCTTCATAAGCTTCAATTTGGATCTTGAGCTCTTCCTGCGACCCGGCAGTCTCTCGCAGTTGTTCCGAGGCCTCCGCTGCAAGGGCATACAGCTTTTCTTTGTCGGCGGGATTCAGGAATCGGCCGCTATATTCGTATTGAAAGCGAAGCTCGCCGCTTGCCCTTTTGAAACCAGAGACAATCGACTTGGCCATCTCGGCAAGCCGGTCGATATCTTCAGCGGTTGGCAGGGGTTCGACGCCGCCGGCGGGAGATGCCAGAAGCCAGAAGGCCAATCCAAAAAACCACATTCCTAAACTCAAGACCCGACTCCTTCCATCTTTTCATTGGACTTTGAATCCGCCACCGGCGGACCACGGGCCCGCCTGCGGCGGGGCGGACTCAATAAGATGACCACACCCGCCTCGGCGGGTCATTCCGGCCTTGAGCCGGAATCCAGCGGCCTAAACTGGATTCTCGCCTGCGCGGGAATGACATAAAGGGTGCGGGAATGACAATTTCAAGGCTGCACTGTGCATTTAACCGTTCAAACATCAATAGTTCGACTGTTGATTCTGCGTGCGTCTAACGTCCGCAGTCTCGGCGACGTGGTCATTCTGTCATCCGGAACGTGATGTCGGTAAGGCCGGCGCCGAAAAAGACGTTGTATATCTTTGTCAGGTGGTCCCATTTAACGTCGCCGCCGCAAATGATCTCTATTGGGTCGCCGGTGAATCTCTTCTGGGCGAGCAGGCAGGCCTCTATTCTTGCGATCATCGCGGCCAAATCCGCCTCGATAGT
>DATEBC010000288.1:0-2176 GCA_035288065.1 Sedimentisphaerales bacterium
CCCTTTCTCCGTAGCAATAGAGCAAGCCGTCCACAAAGATGCCCGAGCCTTTGCCGACGAGTTTGTCGGTGAATTTGACCTTTCCCGTGGCCGGCTCGATGCAGGTCCAGGTCCCGCCGGTGCTTGCGCCGTGAATGTTGCCGTCGATGAGCAGGACGCCGCCATGATGGACGTCGAGGGATTTCTCCGACCACTTCTTTGCCGAGCTTGTTCCGTCTGCGGAGAGCTCGAACATGTGTCCGCCGTGGCGGTAGCCGTTAGTGACGTACATCAGGCCGGTCTCGGGAGACTGGCCGTTGCGAGTCGGGCCGCGAAACTGGGGCCAGTCCGCCGCGCCGACTGTCGAACAGATAAATAAAACCATAGAAACAGCGATAGTGATTTTCCTCGGATGATTCATTTTTTCCCTTACCTTTCCTTCTCTTAGCTCACAAAACGCACCTAATTACTGCCAAACAGCCGCAAGGGATCGACGACCTTGCGATTTCTGAATTGTAAGAATAACCGATTCGGCGGGATGATGCAACGTCATTATTCGGCATGGTTCAATTCCGGGTGGCAGCCTCAAGCGCAGCTTGGGGATGGCAAAACTCCGAAAACGGTGCAACCATCCCCATCCCCAGGGGATGAGGCTGCCACACGCTATGAAACCACAAATAGTGTTACCCGTAATTTGACTTATTTGAACCATGCCCATTATTCCCCTGCTTTACAGTCGGTGCTCCGTCCGGGTGCGCCATTCTCAGCTCGCGGCGGGCGAGTCCTTGCCGAGTGGGGAGCGTTCTGTTAATCTGAGACTCACTAACATCCAGACCTTTCATTAGAATGCCGGCTTTGCAGGTCGGGACATTACTGTTTTGAGAAGAGACTTTCAAGGGCATGGTATGAAAAGACAAGATTCACTGATTGTATCCGTAACGGCGGCGTGCCTGATTCTGGTCGGCCCGTTTGCAGCGGCGGTCTTGGCTCAGCAGATGACTCGGCAAATTCCGATGCCGGGTGCGGACCATCCGGGCAACGTGTTTGTGGCCGGCGAAGAAGTGAGCGTGAAGGCTGCCGCGAATCTGTCATCGAAAGCAGTCCGCTGGCGGGCAATGAACGACCGGGGAAGCATTGTCGGACAAGGACAGATAGATAGTAACAATATCAAGATCGGCGATCCCGGAATCGGGTGGTATCGAATCGAGTTTCTGAGCGAGGGCGAAGAGGTTGTCGGGTGGACGACGGCTGCGCTCTTGGCGCGGTTGGCCGAGGCGACGCCGCTGGATTCGCCGATATGCGTCGATTCTGCGACTGCCTGGTTTGCAAACGCCGATGCGGCCCGGCAGGAGCGATTCGCCCAATTGGCCGCACTGGCGGGCGCCAACTGGATTCGGGACCGGCTGAGCTGGAATGGCGTGCACAGGGGGCCGGATGAGTTTGCAGAGAATACGACGTATGATTCGGCGGCATCGCTGCAAGCGAAGTATGGGCTGAAGCTGCTGCAGGTGTTTCACGACAGCCCGGGCTGGGCGGTCGATAAGGAGCTTGACGACAAGGGCGGCGAGAGGCGATTCACCAGAGACCTGCGCATCCTCTACAAATTCTGCAAGACCATGTCTAAGCGCTACGAAGGGCGGGTGCTTGCGTGGGAGCCCTGGAATGAGGCGAATATCGACGTATTCGGCGGGCACACTATCGACGAGATGTCCTCGCATCAAAAGGCTGCGTATCTTGGATTCAAGGCGGGCAATCCGGATGTGACGGTCTGCTGGAACGTTTATGCCGGGTCCGGCAGCGACCTGCACGCCCAGGGCGTCATTGAAAACGAGAGCTGGCCCTATTTCGAGACGTACAATATTCATTCGTACAATAAACCGGAGGAATACGTTGAGCGATTTGCGCCTGCGCGTCAGGCGGCGTGCGGCAGGCCGATATGGATTACCGAATGCGGCATCCCGCTGCCGTGGAAGGCCGGCGGGCCGGGCCATGAGCTGTCCCCTGGGGACGAGCTGGAGCAGGCGAGATTCATCGCCCGGTCTTATGCGAGCAGCCTCTTTGCCGGGGTGGACAGGCACTTTTTCTTCATTCTCGGCAATTACGCCGAGGGGCAGATTCAGTTCGGGCTGCTTCGAGACGACCAGACTCCAAGACCGGGCTACGTCGCCCTGGCGGCGGTCGGGCGATTCTTGGCCGG
>DATEBC010000289.1:0-7102 GCA_035288065.1 Sedimentisphaerales bacterium
AATTGGACAGACCCGCCATAACGACCGATATTATCGTCGGATTTCCTGGTGAAACAGATGCCGATTTCGAGGAGACCGTGGAACTGGCACGACACATTGGCTTTGCGAAAATGCATGTCTTCCCGTTTTCAGTAAGGAAAGGGACCGCCGCTGCGAAGATGCAAGGTATTGTAGATGCGAGAGTTATAAAAAAGAGATCTCGAATAATGCACGACCTGAACGCTCAATTAGGCAGGCAATTCAGAGAGCAGTTCGTCGGCCAGTCGGCTGAAATACTAATCGAAAGCAATCCGCCGGCGGCGCACCGACCAGCCGGACGCAGCGAGAGATATTTCATGGTATTCTTGCCAAAAACCGACACGCACCCCCGAAAAAACGACCTGATCAAAGTGAATTTGACTGAAAACACGGAAAACGGTATGCTGGGCGGACTTGTATGAACGGATGTCTTGTCGATCCTCCGGCACTCCTTAATAATTTGGAAGTAACGTTTGATTTTGGGTTGTTAGGAGACGCAGAATGACAACAAGCAAGCAGTCTGGGCTTGCGCACGCATTCAAGACGTGGACAACGGCGTTTTTGGCCGGGTGCGTTATTGTGGCTGTGCATCGGGGAAGGGTATATGCGGGAGGGTACGAGATACGAAAGAATCTCCGGCTCGATCTGGTTTATCTTTACGCCTGGGGGCACCGCAGAGTTGACGGCGTCCATTACAGGCAGCGAATCAACGCCGTTGGTCTCTCGATGTCGTGTATGTTCTATAGTTTTCCGGAAAAGAGCAGCAGATAGTGTTGCGATTATGTCATTCAGTTGTTTTGTCGGCGATTGCGTTTGCACTGGCCGGTTGCGGGGGCGGGCCGGAGCCGCGGATGAGGCTGGGGTGCTACCCGACCCCGACCGTGGGCACCGCCTTTCCCGATCCTAATGCCCTCGGGGCACATAGCTACGCAGGCTCGGATAAGGTCGGGATCGTATATACGTGCAGAGGCGGGCACATCGATCTTGCGCACCTGCGCATTGCCGCCGATTGGTCGATGTATCTTGCGAATATGTCGTTCGACAACCTGATCAAGAATAAAAAGGAGTTTTCATTCAAATCGAAGCCTGCCCCCTCAATGTATTATGTGAAGATTACATACCCTGCGAACTGGGCCGATATGCGGCAGAACGAGAGAGAGCGAATTGCCAGAGAGTTTTCGCTCACGCTCGGGCAGTATTTCGGATATGTCGCATCGACGTGGCACGAGATTGCAACCTGGTTCGGGTATAAGTTTGTGGCGCTGCTGCCGGAGTTCTCATCTTCGTTTTCGTGGGAGGATTCCTACTCGAACCTGTTGGGGACAAGGCTCGCAATCGCAGCCATCCAGGACCCCAACGGATACGACCGGGCGATGACGCTGGGAATAGACCGGGAGCTTGCGGCCCTTGGTGTGCAGTCACGGCGGATTGCGGAGTGGGCGGGCGAGAAGATGCGGGGGCAGTGGTTCAGCGGGCGTGTTGTCTATATGGTGAATATGAAGAAGAGGAATTTTGATATAGGCTTGGGGGATGGTTATGTAACGCCTACGCTTGTGCCTGATTTGACCGAATGTTGGGAAGCTCAAGCGCAGGCCTACCCGGTTCCGACGCTCGATGAGGCCGGTGCGCACGGGTTTAGTGTGAGGTTGGAGATTGAGCCGAAGATTCGGGTGAAAAAGAAGATACTGAAGGTTGCGTACGGCGACGCCGACAAGCGCGGCAAACGAGTGGAGCCAACGGTTCATTTTCCGCGGATTATGGATTATATCAAACAGGATGCGGTCAAACGGCTGGGGCCGAACGTTTCAGATTAACTCGTATTTGCAGGAGGTCATCCTATGCTACGAAAGATTATTGTGGTTTACGCGGCGGTTGTCATATCGACTCTCGGTGCGGTATATGGCGAATCGGCAGCGAGTCCTTATGCCAAGTGGGAGCGGGGGCTGTCAGCCGATGCCTCTTTCTTCCCGATCTCCGTCTGGCTGCAAAGCCCGCGCAATGCCGCCAAATACAAAGAGGCCGGCATCAATACCTATATCGGCCTGTGGAACGGCCCGAGCGAGGAGCAGCTTGCGGAATTGAGTCGAGCCGGGATGAAGGTGATATGCAATCAAAATGAAGTTGGCCTTAAGCATATTGATGATCCGACTATAGTCGGCTGGATGCACGGCGATGAACCGGACAATGCGCAGTCGCTCGGCCAGGGCAAGGGATATGGGCCGCCGATTCAGCCTGAGAAAATCGTCGAAGATTATCGGCGCATAGCGGCGGCGGATCCGAGCCGGCCCGTGATTCTAAACCTGGGCCAGGGCGTCGCGTGGGACGGCTGGTACGGGCGAGGGGTGAGGACGAATCATCCGGAGGATTATTCCGAATATGTCAAGGGCTGCGACATCGCATCGTTCGATATTTATCCGGCGGTGCACGACAAGCCGGAGGTGGCGGGCAAGCTATGGCACGTCGGGCGCGGCGTCGAACGGCTGGTGAAGTGGACCGAGGGACGCAAGGCGGTCTGGAATTGCATCGAGTGCACGAGGATAAGCAATCCCAAGGTTAAGGCGACGCCGCACCAGGTGCGGTGCGAGGTGTGGATGAGCATTGTGTACGGATCGATGGGCCTGATTTATTTCGTACACGAATGGCAGCCGAGGTTCAACGAATCGGCCCTGCTCAGCGATGCGGAGATGCTCTCAGAGGTCACGGAAATTAACAAGCAGATAGCCGCCCTTGCCCCTGTTCTCAACAGCCCGACAGTCGAGAATCTGGTCGGCGTGACATCAAGCAACGGCGATGCCCCCATAGCGGTTATGGCCAAGAGACACGACGGGGCCGTCTATATCTTCGCCGTGTGCATGCGCGCCGCCGAGACGACTGCAACATTCACCGTGCAAGGGCTAAAGGCCACCGCCGACGTCAAGACGCTCGGCGAAGACAGAAAGATCGATGCAAAAGACGGGATTTTCAAAGACAATTTCAAACCCTGGGACGTTCACCTGTACCAAGTTAAAAGTCCACAGAGGGCCGCAGGTTAGATTCATCAAAACAAATGCTGGACAGTGCGTCGTGGCGAGGTATAATGGGATTCCGCGTGTGTTTTCTTGTCTTTGAAAGGGTTAATGGATGAAGTACGACGTAGCTGATATGTCTTTGGCGGGGCTGGGCAAAAAAAGAATACTGTGGGCGGACAACGATATGCCTGTCTTGGCGGCGATTCGCAGACGGTTTGCCAAGAGCAAACCTCTGAAGGGGATGAACGTCTCGGCGTGTCTGCATGTAACGGCCGAAACGGCGAACCTGATGCGAACTCTCAAAGACGCCGGGGCGAACGCCGTTCTTTGCGCATCGAATCCTCTGAGCACCCAGGACGACGTCGCCGCTTCCCTTGTCAAGGACTTCAAGATAGGCGTCTTTGCAATTCGCGGCGAGAATCGCACCACTTATTATAAGCATATCAATCAGGCAATCGACCATAAGCCGGTGATTACCTTCGACGACGGCGCCGACCTGGTCAATGAGCTGCATACCGGCAGGAAGAAAGAGGCCGGGCGGATTATTGCGAGTATGGAGGAGACGACGACGGGCGTTATCCGCCTGCGCGCAATGGCAAATCAGGGCAAGCTCAAATTCCCGGTTATCGCCGTCAACGATGCCGCGACCAAGCACCTGTTCGACAACCGATACGGGACGGGACAATCGACTGTTGACGGGATTATTCGGGCGACTGATCTTCTAATGGCGGGCAAGAAGGTTGTCGTTGCCGGGTACGGCTGGTGCGGACGAGGCTTTGCGATGCGAGCCAGGGGAATGGGCGCGATTGTTGTCGTTACGGAAATCGATGCGGTCAAGGCGCTCGAAGCGGCAATGGACGGATTCGAGGTTATGCCTATGGCGCAGGCCGCGAAGGTCGGCGACCTGTTTGTGACGCTGACGGGCAATAAGCACGTTATTCGGGCGGAGCATTTCCGCGTAATGAAGGATAGGGCCGTGGTCTGCAATAGCGGACACTTCAACGTTGAGCTGGATATACCGGGGTTGAAGAGTATTAGCAGGAAGGTCAACCGCAACGTCCGCAACCATGTTGACGAATACGTATTGAAGAACAACCGGCGGATTCATCTCTTAGCCGAGGGCAGGCTGATTAACCTGGCCGCCGCAGAGGGCCACCCTGCAAGCGTAATGGATATGAGCTTTGCGACACAGGCGCTCGAGGCTGAGTATGTTGTCAAGGAGAAGGACCAACTCGGCGCACAGGTCTATGATGTTCCGTCGCAGATCGAAGAGCAGGTAAGCACGTTGAAGCTCGAATCAATGTCGATCTCGATAGACACGCTTACGCCGGAGCAGGTTGAGTACCTTGCCAGCAGCGGAGAAGGGACGTAGTGCCGGATACTTTTTAGGCCTATGGATAATCACGAGACCGAGAAAACGCCCGTTGTGGCGCCGAAGTCATTTTTGGCCGTCGGCCCGACGCTTCACTACAGTCACTCCAATGTTCAGCGGTGCTGGATTCTTGCGGTTTGCGCGTTCTGCGTCAGTTGTCTGTTCTGGTCGAAGATCGTAACCGGGACGTTCTGGTCCTTCGATATAGAGTCCGTGGCGTCGCCTGATTATTGGCGTCTGGGCGGGAATCTGGTTACGGGTGTGAGCATATTCGAGTACCCCTGGCAGATATTTGTCCTGGGCCTGCTGATGGGTATCCTGACGGTTGCTCCCGTCTTGATTTCTCAGCTTATGAGTTTCGGGCACAGCCTGCTGTTTGTGCTGGCGATTATTCTTCTTGCCGACCTGCCTGGTTTTGCGCTGTGCGTTTTGATCAGTTGTTTCGGCGCAGCTTGCCGGCCTCTGCGCTTCCGCTCTCGCTATATCGCCATAGCTCTTTGCATGACCCCGCAAGTGATCTACTGGGTCTTCTTCGGCGGCGCTCGCAGTGAAGACCCGATAGAATGGGGATTTTCTTTTACTCCCTGGATCTGTGCCTGGCTGGACGGTCTGGTAATAGCAGCCTTTGTGCTTGGAATAGGGCATTACACGCGCTATCGCCCAGGATTAGTCTGGATATTTACCCTCGTCACGCTCGTCGTTGCGGTCGGGGCGTTCGATATAACCATTGGCTTCGACGAGCTGGACTATCAGCTTTACGTCGCAGGCAACGACCCTGAAAACGTCGAGGAGTTTCACGACCACAGCGTAACCGAGGCCCTGGATAAGGCCGTCATGAATCCTAATATCAAGAGGCTCTTCTATGTTGATGACCCGATACATTTGCGAGAGGATTTGAAGAAGGAAATTCACATCCAGTTAGGCTCCGGCCAATGGCCGGACTGGTTCACCCTCCCGAAAGAGTTGGATAACCAACAGAAAAGGCAAGCCATCCTGAACCAGTTGGATTACTTCATAACAAGACGACCCGACAGCAGACGCATGCCGATAGCGCTCTACTTCAAGGCCCTTCTCAAGGAGTACGCTCCCGATGTGATCGTGCTCGAACAGAAGGAGATTCTCCATTTCTACAGCGATTATCCTCATCGTGACGCTCTCTTGATATGGTATCGACTTCATGAACATTTTTCCAACAGCCCCGAGTCGATTGAAGCGCGATGGCGGATAGCTCGTGACTCTGCCGGCAGAGAGCGCTTCGAGCAGGCAGACACACTTCTCGCCGAGGCCGAAGATATGATCGCCAAACGACTCGCCAAACTCGCCTCACGGAAACCGCCTGACAGCAAGCTGCTTGGCCTGTTTCGTCCGCCGGCAAATTCCGTGATGACCGTCTTTAGGTTGACCGAGCTGCAGAGAAGAGCGAGCCAGTTGCGGCTTCTAATAGGACCCCAGAATCGCACCGATGATCCAGGCTCGATAGAACGCCTGGCGCGTTTTGTGAGGCTGAATCCGCATGCGCTCGATTATGCCGGGCGGCTGGATGGCCTTCTGGAGCAAACCGAAGAGAAGGACCCGCTCCGCGACAATATTCTTTTGGCTCAGGCAAAACTTGTTGAGGACGATCAGGTCCAAGCCGAACGACTGAACCAGCTTCACCAGGCATTTGAAAACACAGACGGCGGAATGATGGCTCTGTATGAGTTAGGCCGTTTGAAGATCGGTCTTTACCAGAATGAGCCTGACGCCGAACAGAAGAAAAAACACCTCGCCAATGCCAGGGCGACCCTCTCGAAATTCCTTGAATTGTATCCGAACAGCTTCTGTTCAGAGCAAGTCAAGGAGGTCCTCGGCGGACTGCCAGCCTCTGAAGCTCCTTAGCGAAGGGAACGGTCAGATCGCGGCGCAGAAATTGGGTCAGGTTGGGCGGAACGCCGAGCTCAAAAGTTGCGTATAGCCTTGTTAGAAATGGAGTTATGTGCGGAGACGGAGATTATCTCGCCGGTGCAAATCTTTTGCATTTTTCCCAGTTTTTTTTGGTCTCCTGCTTTTTGAGTTATAATGATTGTAGTATTTTATTTTGCCGATAGTATCGGCTGTTCGGGGGGATGGGGTCAGCCCCGTATCCCTTCAGTGACTGTGTAAGCAAAGAGTAGTACCGCGTAACGCTTGGTTTTGTAGACCTCGTCATTGCGAGGAAGCCTGCCCTGAGCGAAGTCGAATGGGTGGCAATCTCATACCCCTCGAAGCATAGATGCTGCCCCACCCCAAAACACATCGCAAAACGGCATCGCACCGGAACCCCAAGAATGGCCATTGCGGGGCTGAAAGGGGCGATTTCCACAATATCTTGGGTGCGATCAGGAATAAAAGCGTTACTTTTCGGGCATGCGGCGCATCATCGTCTATGTAATTGGTTCTGTGGGCTTGGCGAGACCCATCGATAGGGCCGAGCGTGAATTGCGAGTGTGCCGGAGCAGTCTGCGGCTAACAGGCCGATATGAGCATCATAAGGATCAAGCTTTTTTGGGAGATTAGAAAGATGCAAACGAAAAAGTGGAGAATTCAAGTAGTACCTCATAACATTTGATTTTAGCGGTTGAATAGGAATTGCCGATACAACTTTCAGAGTATCATTTTTCTGAAAGGGATCGGTATGAACAAGAAATATATCGTTCGGCTCACGACGGAAGAACAAAAAGAACTG
>DATEBC010000290.1:0-7991 GCA_035288065.1 Sedimentisphaerales bacterium
CCAAAACAGCATTATACTCTCCAAGTGGCCGGCTCTTATGCAGAATAGTCGCTTGGGTGATTATGATGTGCAGCCTCCAGTGAACCTGGAGTTTAACGCTTTGGGGCCACCGGCATATTCCTCAGCGGCGTCTCGGCACAACGTGCCGGAGGCTCAAAGCGGTAAACTCATCGGGGAGTTTCCGAGGAGCGGAATCATCATAACTACCGTAATCTCAACAAGTTAGCTATGTCGGGTGTAAAAAACGTGCAGAAAAAACAAGGAGTCGACGGCTTGTAGTGTAGTACAGAGTGCTATTATCTTTGTTTGTCCTTGTCCTGATCGGGTATGTCTGTCTTTGGTTTTTCGCCTCTCGACGATTTTCGCATTTCGATAAGAGCAGCCTTGCGGGATAGCTTGAACCTGCCCTGGTCGTCGATCAACAGCAGTTTGACGGGTATCAGATCGCCTTGTTTGCAGACCTCATCGACGCTCTTCACGTATCCGTCGCTAAGCTCGCTGATATGGCATAGGCCCTCGACGCCAGGAGTGATCTCGACGAAGACGCCAAAGTCCTTAACGGAGACGACTTTCGCCTTCTCATATATCCGGCCCACCTGCGGCGGGGTCGTCATCAGTTCGATAATTTCTTTGGCTTTTAGATGTCCGTCGCCGCCGACGGAGCTAATATAAATGGTGCCGTCCTCTTCGATCTCGATAGTCGTCTTTGTTTCTTCCTGTATGCCTTTGATGACCTTTCCGCCGGGGCCGATAATCTTTCCGATGAATTCGGGGTCAATTTCAATGCTGATTAGCTTGGGCGCATAGACACTTAATTCGGGCCTCGGCTCGCTAATGGTCTGCGCCATACATTTGAGGATCTCCATACGAGCGGTTTTCGCCCGCTGGAGAGCTTCGACCATAACGTTGTGTTCGAGTCCCTCGGCCTTGATGTCGAGCTGTATGGCCGTGATTCCGTTGGCAGTTCCGGCGACTTTGAAGTCCATATCGCCGTAGTGGTCTTCCTCTCCGATGATATCGGTGAGCAGCTCATATCGGCTGTTGTCGTCGTCGGCGACCATCCCGATAGAAATACCGGCGACGGGCCTCTTGATCGGGACGCCGGCGTCCATCAGAGCAAGCGTTCCGCCGCAGACCGAAGCCATAGAGCTCGAGCCGTTGGATTCGGTGATGTCGGAGATAATCCTGATAGTGTAAGCGAAGTCCTCGTTGGCCGGCCTGACCCTAATCAACGCCTTTTCGGCAAGTGCTCCGTGGCCAATTTCCCTTCGGCCCGGCCCCCGTATCGGGCCGCACTCTCCGACCGCATAGGGCGGAAAGTTGTAGTGGAGCATAAAGCTCTGAGAGTATTCCTCGAGCAAGCCGTCGATTATCTGGGCGTCGCGGATAGTGCCGAGCGTGACGCTGACCAGGGCCTGGGTCTCGCCGCGTGTGAACAGCGCCGAGCCATGAGTCCTGGGCAGGGTGCCGACTTCACAGACAATCGGGCGAATTTCGTCGTAAGCCCTGCCGTCGAGCCTCTTGCCCTCGAGCAGGAGCCTTCGGACAACCGCCTTCTGAATCTTATCGAGCATCGGCTTAATCGCCGCTTCATCACATCGCGGTTCGGCCGAACCATCCTGACCTTCACCGCAGTACTCCTCGGTAACAGAGGCGAGAAGCTCATCCACTGCCGTTTGTCGCTGCAGTTTATTGGGGATCTGCTTCAGTTGGTAGAGCTTATCGGTAATCTTAGCGGCAAGCTCGGCGTATAGCTGCTGATCCATCTGGGTTAAAGGGGTTTCCTTTTCGACGCCGACCTTGGCGGTAAGCTCTTCGATCATCTCACAGACCTGGCGAACGGTCTGCTGCGCGGTTGCGATTGCGTCGGCGATAACCTCTTCGGGGACTTCGCCGGCCTCGACCTCAATCATGTTCATAGCGTTTTTTCGGCCACCGAGGAGGAGGCTCAGGTCGCTTTCAGCCAACTGCGAGTGAGTTGGATTCACGACAAACTCGCCGTTTACTCGTCCGAGCCTGCAGGCGCCGATCGGCCCCTGGAACGGAATCTTGCTGATGCTCAGAGCGGCGCTGGCGCCGACCATTGCCAGGACATCAGGGTCGTTTTCCTGGTCGGCGCTTATAACATTAGCCATCACCTGGACCTCCTGGATGTAGCCATCCGGGAAAAGCGGCCTGATTGGCCTGTCAATCTGTCTGGCGGTGAGCGTTTCCTTGGTGCTTGGCCTGCCCTCTCGCTTTATAAATCCGCCTGGGAACTTGCCGGCGGCGCTTTGCTTTTCACGATAATCAACGGTCAGGGGGAAGAAATCGATATCCTCAGATCTTGGCGGCGCGGTTGCTGCGGCGACAAGAACGACTGTCTGGCCGTACTGGACTATGACGGCTCCATGCGCCTGTCTGGCGATCTTGCCCGTTTCGATGGATAACGTCCTGCCGCCAATTTCTCTTTCTACTCTACATACATCAAACATAAACTACCTCTTTCGTCGTTGCGAAAGCAGGTTCGGTCAAAGTCGATATGCGTTTTTTGGGGTCTGGGCGATGAGTGCGCAAGTAACAGCGGCATCCGGGCTACTGCATCTTTACGCACCTGCGCTGGTCTATTTCCGCAAGCCGAGTCGGGATATGATTTGTTGATAACGCTTGACGTCCTTTTTGCTCACATATTTGAGCAATGCGGACCTTGTCCCGACCATTTTCAGCAGTCCTCGCCTGGAGGCGTGGTCTTTGCTGTGAATCTTGAGATGCTCGGTGAGGTCGTTAATCCTCTTGGTCAACAGGGCAATCTGAATTTCCGGCGAGCCGGTGTCGCCCTGATGCGTTTCAAAATCGGCAATGACACTTCCCTTTACCTGCTTCGTCAACATCTTTCGGACAAATCCTTTCTCGAATGTCCTTCACATACCTTTCACATTCTTACATTTACGAAACAGTATTATATGAGGCAGGGCGCCAAGCTGCAAGTCTTTTCCTGGGCATAAATAAAAGAAATTTGGGCGATAAAAGGCCCGCGAATACCGGCGTATTTGCTATTTTTGAGGCGTTTTGCCGCAAGGAAGGGGTTTTGCCGGGTGGAGTCTATCGGGGCGAATGGCGTTCGAGGAATGCTTCGAGAATCTGGGCGGCGGCGATTGCATCGAGGCGTTTCTTGGCCTTTTTGCGGGTCAATTCGGCGGGGAGGAGCTTCTCCTCGGCGGCGAAGCTGCTTAGCCTCTCATCCTGAAAGTGGATGGGGATGTCGAGGCTGGCCTCCAATTCTGCGGCGAAGGCCCGGACTATTTTGGCCTGGGGGCCTTCGGAATCGTCCATATTCATCGGCAGGCCCAGGACAACGGCATCGACAGCCTCATCCCGTATGATCCGGGCGATTTTCTCCAAGACGTCGGCGCTGCGGATTACCGCCAGGGGCGAGACGATTGTCTCGGCGCGGTCACAAATCGCCAGCCCGGTGCGTTTGCCGCCATAATCTATTGCGAGATATCTCATATTAAGAAACTCGAAATCCGAAGCACGAAGTTCGAAATCCGAAACAAATTCAAATGACCAAAAAGTCAAAATTCAAAACAAGGTGCAACCTCTTGCTATCGCAGCAGTTACGACGGCATTGGCACAAAATCAAGCATGAAAAACAAGAAGTTGACGGTTTGTAGTACGGATTTACACTGTTATTAGGTATTTGGATTCCTGCTTCCGCAGGAATGACAAATTGTGCTATTTTCATGCTTTATCCGTACTTATGGCAGTAGAGAAGGTGTGCACAGCACACCCTACCGCTATTGCAGAACGGTCAGTATGAGTATTTAGAGGAATTCATCTCCGCCGTGCTTGCCAATCAACTCGAGCAGTTCCTTGAGCCTGTGGGCCTGATCGGCCGGGCAGACAAGCGTGGCGTCGGGGCTGTGAGCTACTATGATGTTTTTTAGCCCGATACCGGCGATCAGGTGGCCCTTGTCCTCTGTGATTACGATGCTGCCGGTGCAATCGAGCAGCTCGCTGGCGCCGGCGACTACAATATTGTTGTTCCGGTCGGCGGGGATAATGTCGGCAAGCGCGGCGAAGGAGCCCAGGTCGAGCCAGCGGCAATCGAGTCTTATGCCGTGAACGCCCTGCGCCTTCTCCATAACGGCGAAATCAATGCTGATCTTGGGCAATTTGACGAAGTATTCGGCGAGCGTCTGCTGCCGGTTCGGACCATCCCAGTCAGCCCGGATTCTGGCGAGCGGCTCGGTTGCGTCGGGCAGAAACCTTTCCAAATTGGTCAAAATCGTCCTGGCTTTCCAGACGAACATGCCGGAATTCCACAAATACCTACCGCTATCGACGTACTTTTTGGCGGTTTCTTCGTCCGGCTTTTCCTTGAATGCCTCGACGGTGTAAATCTGGTTGCGGCAGCCCGGGAATTTGTGCGAATCGCCGCATTTTACGTAGCCGAGCAGTGTGCTTGGGAAGGTGGGCTGAATGCCAAAGGTGATCATATTGTCGGGATTGTCGCTTACGAATCGCAGGGCATCCTTGATGGCCTGCTGGAGAATTTCCGCAGGCTCTATTATCTGGTCGGCTGTAACGACGGCCATTGAGGCGTCGGGGTGAAATTTGGCGAGAATAGTCGCCGCCAGAGCGATGGCGCCGGCGGTGTCTCGGACGGCCGGCTCGGCGATAACGTTGTCGGGGGGCAATGCGGGCAGGTTCTCGCGGACAAGGTCGGCATATCGGGCGTTTGTCAGGACGATTATGTTCCCGGCGTCAAAAATCGGCAGGAGGCGGTCGAAACAGCGGCGCAGCAGGGTCTGGCCGTCGAGTATCTGTAAGATTTGCTTGGGGCGGTTCTTACGGCTCAGAGGCCAGAGCCTCTTGCCTGTGCCCCCGGCCATAATCACTGCGTATTCCATCGTCGCGCCCCTAAAAAACTATCTCCGACCAAACGAATCTGTTTTCTCGACACGGATTAACACAGATTAACACTGTGTTCTTATGTACTTTGGTTCGTGCTGCGCTGCGAATGATATTTGGAGTTTTGGGAGAGTCTCCAAAATATCCCTTGGCAAAAAAGCGTATCAGACGAGGAATTCTTCGGCAATATCGGTGCGGGATCGAATCTCGTCGGCAAAACCTTCGTAGGTCCAGCCTTTCTTGTATTCTCCGGGCTTGTGCATAAGTGCAAACGTAGCTTCTTTTCCGAGCTCGACGGCGGGTTGATTGTAGGGATTGATGTTGAACAATGCGCCGGCAAACGAGGTCGATACCTCGAATAAACAGATAAACTGGCCGACGGTATAAGCGTTTACCTTGTCAAAAAGGATGGTAAGACATGGACGCCTATCCTGGAGCAGAGCATATTCCGTGGCCCGTTTCTCATTGTTCAAAAGTGTGCTCATCTTCATGTTGGCCAGAAAGTCAAGGTCGGAGGCGCACTTGGGTGCGGGACCCGTCTTGATTTCCCTATCAAATTCCCTGACCTGGAGAAAAGTGAATAGCTTGTCGTTGGGGCCTTCGCGGTAGAGCTGGATCTGGCTGTGCTGATCGGTGGCGCCGAGGGCCCTTATGGGTGTCGGCCCGATGAATACCTTTTTGCCGTCCAAGTCGATGGATTTACCGAGGCTCTCTGCCCAGAGCTGGCGATACCAGTCGGCCATATCCTTGAGGGCGTAGCAGTACGGCATGATAACCGAGTTTTTCTTGCCGCGGGTATCGCGGGTATAGAAGTGGTGATTTATCGCGGCGTTAATTGCTGCCGGGTTCTTCTTGAAGTTTTCGCAGCTGGCTTTGGCATCCATGTCGGCTGCACCTGCGAGCAGAGCGTCAATGTCGATTCCGCACATAGCTGCGCTGAAGAGGCCCACGGCGCTAAGCACGGAGAACCTGCCTCCGACGCCATCTGGGACGATGAGGCTTCTATAGCCTTCCTTATCGACAATAGTTCGCAAAGTGCCCTGCTTTTGGTCGGTAGTGGCGATTATCCGCCTCTTGCAGGCCTTTTGCCCCAGCTTGTCGCTCAGCAATTTGCGGACATATAAGAACTGTGCGGCAGTCTCGGCAGTTTGGCCGGACTTGGAAATTACGTTGAAAATGGTTCTGTCGAGGCCGTCGCCGAGCCAATCGAAGAACGAAGCCAACTGGGCGGGATCAACGTTGTCTAAGACAAACAATCGTGGGCCGGAGCGCTGGTTATCGTCGATATTGTACATGTAGGGATTCAGAGCGGTCTGAAGGGCGATATTTCCGAGTGCCGAGCCGCCAATGCCGAGCACGACGAGGGTGTCACAGTCGGGCTTGACATCTGCCACCATATCCTTGACCGCATCGCGGATATCCGTGTCGGAAAACAGTCTCCTATACGGGGTCCTGCAAGCGTCCTTTTCGCCGTTCAGCCACGTTATCAAAGGGGATGTCTGTCGGGCAAGGTCATCAAACTGGTTTGTGGTGATTCCGTGTTCTTCGCCGATGACATCGGCCAGTACGTTCTTGTAGTAGAGCTTGATTTGTGTTTGCGACACTGGTTCTGCTCCTTAAATTTTGCAAGACTGCGGTGTTGGTGCGCTTCTTGACGTATTCACAATCGAAATCCGATTATATCCGCAGTGCCATGATATGCAAGCGGGTCTGAGTCTGCATCAATATCAAAACTCTCGGCGTTATCGTGAGGCGTCTTGGTGGTGGAACAGCCTCTATCGTTCGAGGAGTATGAGATTGCCACGTCGGCCTTCGGCCTCCTCGCAATGACAAACCTTAAGGTGGACATTGATAGAGTCAGCAGGTTGGGTTGGAGATGTTGCGCATCATGGGCTTTCTCATGCGAGCTTTACTTCTATCGACTGTTTTTCAGCCTTGTCGAGCGTAAAGGCGCCGGTCAGTGTACGGTCCGCCAGGCTTGCGGTTATCTCGTACTGTCCGAGGAATCCACGGAATTCCGCCCTGCCGCCTTCGGCAGTAGAGACCTCGGTCCGCGTCCACCATTTGCCTTTGATGAGGGCTTTCAACTGGTGGTAGGCGGGTTTTGGGGTCATATCTGCGCGGAGGAATCCAGCCGGGGCAGCCTGCCAGGCGCCCTGGTCGGTGAAGTCCCACCAGGTTATCGCCTCGACGGCGGGGTGCGAGAAGAGGACGGTATAGAAATCGGCGACGTCTCGGGCCTGCGCGATCTCTCCATCGGGCGTGGTGAGCCAGGCTTGCTGCGACCTGGGGCCTGAGACGATGGTGGTCTCGGTGAAATGCAGGGGCACGCCGAACTTGGCGAAGTAGTCGCAGACTTCCCAGGCGCGTTTGGCGCCCCAATAGCCTCCGTGCATGTGCGACTGGATGCCGATGACGTCGTAGAGAGGCTTACCATTATCAACGAGCTCGTTGATGACCTTGTTGGGGTAATCGGGGTCAGTTCGATAGTCGTTGATGAGCAATGTGGCGTCGGGATTTGCATCGCGTGCGGCCTTGAAGGCGGCGCGGACGTAGGCGCCGATGCCCATTTTACGAATGGCTTCGGTTAGTTTTGGCGCATTTTTTTTGCATTGGTCGCGGTCGTAATGGGTCGCTTCGTTGACGACGTCCCAGATATCGATTCCGCCCTTGAATTTGCGGACGCAGCGGTCGATTCGCTTGAACTGGAGCTGCATCGCTGCTTGGGGGTCGTCGGGGAGCCACTTTTGCTCAACGTAGTTCCAGGCGAGCGGGTGGCCCTTGGTCGTGACATTGTTAGCCTTGCACCAGCGGACCATCTCCTCGGTTTTAGGATCATCGGTCACGCCTTGCTGCCGCTCGTAGTTCCACCAGTAGAAGGGCAGCGTGGCGAAATTGAGCATATCGGCGAATTGCTTTTCGTAGTCGGCGTTGTCCTGGGGCGTTCTGCACCGGTGGAGCTTGAAGAGGTTGCATCCGAAGAGGAATTTATGGCGTTGCTGGGCTATTTTGACGGACAGGCCGGGCTTGAGCGGCTGGCCGTCGGGGTCGAGGAGCTTGAGGGCTGCGTCGGCCTTGCGGCGTTTTTCAATACGGTC
>DATEBC010000291.1:0-12233 GCA_035288065.1 Sedimentisphaerales bacterium
GCGCCGAATATCATTACCAGGTCGGCCGCCTTCAGGAGGCAGAGGGCCTCTATGACGAGGCGGTTAACAACTACCAGACGGCGCTGGAGTTGTCTGCGGAGCACCAGGAAGCGCTTTTCCACCTGGCGTACCGATGCGACCTTTCGGGAAACGAAGATGCGGCGATCGACTACTACGAGCAGATCGGTTCGACCTCTCCGGTTCATGTCAACGCATTGCTGAACCTGGCAGTGCTCTTCGAGGATAAGGGCCAGTTCGACAGAGCCTCGCAATGCGTGGACATAGTTCTGAAATCGCACCCGAACCATGCAAGGGCTATCCTTTTTAAGAAGGACATTGAAAGCTCGAAGACCATGTTCTACGACGAGGAAAAGGAGAAGAAGAAGACTCGAAAGAACCAGATTCTTGAGACGCCGATCTCCGATTTCGAGCTTTCCGTGCGAAGCAGGAACTGCCTTAAGAAGATGAATATAGAGACTATCGGCGACCTGCTGAATACCACGGAAGCGGACCTGCTGTCGTATAAGAACTTCGGAGAGACTTCGTTGCGAGAGATCAAGGTTATCCTCGAATCCAAGAACCTTCACCTTGGCATGGCTTTGGAGGAAAAGCAGTTCGGGTCGATCGATGACGTCGAGGATATTGACGACGACGAGGAGGAGCAGGACCAAGGAGTCCTCAACAAACCGGTCGAGGACCTGCAGATGTCCGTTCGCGCTCGTAAGTGCATGGAGAAGCTTGAGATCCACACAGTCGGCGAGCTGACCCGCAGGACCGAGGCCGAACTGCTTGGGTGCAAGAACTTCGGTGTTACGAGTCTTAACGAAATCAAGAAGGCCCTGAGCAACCTCGGAATATCGCTGCGCAGCCTTGATTAGCCGATTGATTATTCCTGATGTTTCAGCCACTTATGAATAATCAATCGCAATGCACGAATTTAACGAGTCGTCGCTTTTCCGATCACCGCAGAAGGTGGCTGCTTTTGCTATTGATCGGGGGGGTGTGTGCGTGCAGAGAAAAGCCTGACATCGGCCCGCCTGCTCGAGCCGGCGAGCAATCAGGACCAGCGGTAAGAGTGCTGCTCTTGAAGGACGCCATCGCCTGCACAGTGAGGCTTGGTTCGTCGTTCAATGTGTGGGTTGAAACAGCATCTGCGACAGGCGGGGACCGGAAGAGACACTTCGAAGGAATTGACGGCGAGATCGAAATAGAGTTGTCCGGCGAGACAATCAGCATCGGCGATAAGACTTTCGAGGGCGATGAAATATCGATCAAGCCCGACAGTGCGGCTGTTTTCAGCCTGGACGGTTCTGATTATCGGGGCACGTTGCGTCTGGTGGTGAATGAGGACGGCGGCTCTTTCGACGTGATCAACGACGTTGATGTCGAGTCATATCTGGCCGGGGTGGTAGGCGCTGAGATGCCGGATTACTGGGAAGGCCAAGCACTAAAGGCCCAGGCCATTGCCGCGAGGACATATTGTCTGTACATAAAGCAGCGATTCGGGACCGGGCGTCACTGGGACGTGAGCAAAACTCAGGCGCATCAGGTATATCGCGGCGTGGAAGGCGAATCCACTCCGATTCGCAGCGCGGTCAATCAGACCAAGGGAAAGGTGCTGGTCTGCAACCAGGGCAAGGATGGCGAAGGTATCTTTCCCGCCTATTACAGCTCAGCCTGCGGGGGGCATACTGAAAACAGCGAGCACGTTTTCGGCGATTCGTTTGCGCCGCTTGTGGGGGTCGAGTGTCCTTACTGCGTCGATGTCGCTCGGCCCAAGTACTACTTTTGGCCTACGGCCAGGTTCGACTGCGAAGAAGTCAATGAGAGACTTATGAGCAACTATCCGAGTCTGAAACATCTCGGGAAGATTACCGATATTATCGCTTCCGAGCAAACCGACTACGGAACGTATCATCGGCTTACGCGAATCAAGCTCCTGGGCTCTACGGGCAAGAGCGATTCGTTGAGGGCCGAGGACCTGCGCCTTACGATAGACCGCAGCGGAAGAATATTGAAAAGCACAATCTGCGAGATATCGAAGTCAGAGGGACAATGGGTGTTTCGCTTCGGCAGAGGGTTCGGGCACGGCGTCGGGATGTGCCAGTGCGGCGCCCAGGCTATGGCCCGGCAGGGAAAGACCGCTGAGCAGATTCTCGAGTATTATTATCCGGGCTCCAGGATTACAGGAGCCTGGTAATTCTGTGTCGCGTGCACGTTTGAGAATGAGAACCTGCGGTAAAACCGCAGGCTAAATTCAGAACGTGCGGTAAAACCGTAGGCCAAATGCGGGTTGCTACTGATTTGAGTTTTGTAGAACACTGATATGGGTCATTTTCGTCTTCTCAATACAGATGCGCAATCGCAGGCGAGAGTCGGAGTCATCAGGACCTCTCACGGCGATATTGAGACGCCTGCTTTCATGCCCGTAGGCACGGGCGGTGCAGTCAAGGGGATCACGCCGGAGCAATTAGAAGAGACCGGTGCGGGCGTAATACTGGCCAACACGTATCATTTGATGCTCCGGCCGGGGGTCGAAGTAGTGGAGGCCCTCGGGGGACTGCACGCTATGATGAGCTGGGACCGGCCCATACTGACCGACAGCGGGGGCTACCAGATCTTTTCGTTAAACGAATTGGCGAAAATCGACGATGCAGGCGTCGAATTCGCCAGCCATATCGACGGGGCCAAGATCGCGCTCGACGCTGAGAGGGCTACACAGATACAGAACAGACTTGGGGCGGATATCATAATGTGCCTCGACCAATGCACGTCTTTCCCCGTGGACGCTGAGGAGCTGAAAACTGCGGTGGACAGGACTATCGGGTGGGCTGAGCGGTGCAAGAAGGCGCACGAGAACGCAGATCAGCAGCTTTTCGCCGTCGTGCAGGGTGCAATTGACCTGGAAATGCGGTCGTATTGCGCCCGGGAGCTGGTGAAGCTCGACTTCGACGGCTATGCGATCGGCGGATTAGGGCTCGGCGAAGGGCACAAGAATATGATGCGAACGGTTGCGCATACAACGGCCTTGCTGCCGGAGGACAAGCCGCGATACCTGATGGGCGTTGGGACGCCGACCGATATTATCGCGGCTGTCGGGGCTGGAATCGACCTGTTTGACTGCGTTCTGCCTACTCGTAACGGCAGGAATGCCTTCGCTTTCACGGGGATCGGCTCCTTGCGGCTGAGAAACAATGTGCATACGAGAGCAACAGGGCCTATAGAGGCCGGGTGCGACTGCTATTGCTGCCGGAAATTCTCCCGAGGAGCGATAAGGCATTTTTTCAATACTTCCGAGATGCTCGGACCCATCCTCGTGTCGATACATAACCTTAGGTTCTACCACCGATTGATGGCGAGAATCCGGGAAAAACTCAAAACCGGCGAATTCTCAGCCTGGGCTCGCGAGGAATTGGAAAATCATTATTGATTATTGTTTGTCGATAATTTACTATCTTGACTGCTTTGACTGAAATCTCAAGACAAGGATTACAGCAGCTTTGCAAGAATCATACGGCTACAGACCATGAAGGGAAGACAATGATGAAGAATATTTGGATATTGGCAGAAACAGACGGCGATGCACCATCAGGCATTAGTTCCGAGCCTGTTGCCTCGGAAGGCCAGACATCGACAACCGCTCCCGGCAACGTCCCTGCAGACCCTAACGCCGCATCCGGAACGACCGCAAGAAAACTATTCGGCGGCGGCTCGCAATGGATTTTCATCGCCCTGATGTTTGTGATGATGTACTTCATCCTCTTCAGGGCGCCGCGGAAAAAGCAGCAGCAGCACAAGCAAATGGTGCAGTCGCTGGCCAAAAACGATAAGGTTAGGACTATCGGAGGTATTATCGGAACCGTTGTTGATGTTAAGGGCGACGAAGTCATACTCAAGGTCGATGAGTCGAACAATACCAAGATACGGGTATCTGCTTCAGCGATAGGAAAGAATTTGACGAAAGATAATGGTCAATAATCAAAAAATCAGGAACCAGCTATGCGCAAAAATTTGGCTTGGAAAATCGTAGTAATCGGCGCTTTGTCGTTTGTGGCCTTATGGAGGCTTTATCCGCCGAGCAAGACGCTTAAGCCGGGTATTGACCTGGCCGGCGGCACCAGTCTGATCTATGCAATCAACACGCAAGGGGTGGCGCAGGGGGACCAAAGAGGTCTTTCGGAACGAATGATAACGGTTCTTCGCCGGCGTATCGACCCTGCGAATATCCAGAACCTTGTATGGCGTCCGCAGGGCAACTCTCGATTTGAGATTCAAATGCCTTTGGCAACCGCCGAAGCGAGAGAGAAGCGTCAGCAGTATGAGGCGGCGCGGAGCGCTCTGTTGCGCGCCAACGTTTCACAGGCGGTTGTCCTGCGCAGCCTGGGACTGCCTGCGCAAGACCGAGAGAATCAGTCCGAAAAATTCGCCGCGGGGGACCCGAACAAGCTTGAGATTCTCAGGGATATGGCGGCAGTCCATGACGAGCGAAAAGAGCTCCAGGCCAAGAGGATCGAATCAGAAACGACGCTGAAATCGCAAGAAGACAAGATAACAGAATCGGGACTCGACCTGGCGCTGGTGAAATTCAAGCGTGGCGACTGGGCCAAACTCGGCGAGCAGGAATTGGGCGGATCGCTGAGAGAATTTACGGATGCGAACGATAAGATAGACCTGCTGAGCGGATATGTGAAGACGTACGCCGGGTGGCTGGATGCAGTTGGGAAGATAACGGACCCTGAAGCCGGGGTAAATTTTCGTTACGCCGAAGCTAAGAAGAAGCTCGACCAGCTGAACCTGAGCGAAGATCAGCTCGATCGCTGCCTCGGCTTTGCGCCGGAATCCTTGACGCGGGCAAAGGCGGTTGAAGAACTGAAGGCGGAATTCCCGGACCGGGCCGGACAGATTGACAAAGTAATCTCGGCGTACAACGATTACCTTCCTTTCAGGGGGCGACTCGACGACCCGAAGGACTTGCAGCGAATGCTCAAGGGGGCCGGCATCCTGGAATTCAGAGTCCTTCCAACAGTGGGGCATCCGGAAACGGATAACGACCTTATGGCCGGCTATATCGACTCGCTCAAAGAGAAGGGGCCACGGTACGCATCTGATGAGAATTATATCTGGTGCGAGATAGAAGAGAAGCCGGGTGAAAAATGGGGCGCCGTTGACGGACAGAAGCGCCCTTCGATTACGGGAGAATTCGGAGATAAGACGTACGTTTTGACAAGCAACAAGAAGAATGAGGTGATGCTGCACAGCACGGATCAGAGAGCGCAGTGGAAGCTCGAGAAAGCCACGCAAGGCCAGGATCAATACGGAGGCAGAGCCATCAGCTTTTTGTTGGACGACCGAGGCGGCGATATCTTCCGGCGGATTACGAACGAGAACATCGACCGGCCGCTTTGCATTCTCCTGGATGGAATTGCAATCTCAGCGCCGAACATCCAAACGAAGATCGGCCGACAGGGAATAATAACGGGCGGCTTCACGGCAGAAGAGCAGCAGGATATGATCAACAAGCTCAACGCCGGGTCGCTGCCGGCGATGCTCATCGAGCAGCCCATCGCGGAAAGAACAATCGGCCCCTCGATCGGCGCCGACAATCGCGATAAAGGCATCAAGTCAGGTCTGATAGGCCTGGCCGCAGTCATCCTGTCCATGGCGATCTACTACACCCTCGCCGGAGCGATCGCCGACGTCGCCCTGCTAATGAACCTGTTGTTCACACTGGCAATAATGGCGGCGCTTCAGGCCACCTTCACCTTGCCCGGAATCGCCGGAACAATACTTACCATCGGAATGAGCGTTGACGCCAACGTCCTTATCTTCGAGAGAATCCGCGAGGAGCAGCAGAAAGGCGGTTCTCTTAGAATAGCCATCCAGAACGGCTACAGCAAAGCCTTTAGCGCAATTTTCGACTCCAATATTACTACGATAATGACCGCTGCGATCCTTTATTGGGTCGGCTCGGAAGAGATAAAGGGCTTCGCCATCGTGCTGATGCTTGGCCTGGGATCAAGCATGTTCACCGCCCTGGTCGTAACTCGATTAATCTTCGATCTACTCATCAGTAAAGGAATTATCAAAGATCGCCTCGTCATGCTCCACCTGATACGCAAGCCAAACGTAAACTGGATGGCCTTAAGACCCATTTTCTTCACCTTGTCCGCCATCCTCACTGTTGGAGGTATAATCGTATTCCTAACAAGGGATAACACAAAGAACAATAAGTATGACATCGAATTCACCGGCGGCTCAAGCGTCGAGCCTGTCTTCAAGGAAGGAGTCAGACTCACCAGGCAGGACGTGGAAAACAGAATCCGCCCCTTCCTCGCATCGGTGAACATCTATAGTATTGGAGCCGAAATCGGACAAACGCCCACTGGAGAGAGAATATATAAACGGTATGAAATAAACACTATCGCCACAAACAAGGTAATTGTTGAGGCTGCTTTCCAGCCGACGGAGCAACATACGGCATCCGATTTGACCGCCGCCGTCAGGGCAACGCAAAAACAGCCCCAATTCCTGGCGGAATTGACTAATTTGCTCATAACGCAGGCCCCCCGGGCCCCTGGCGGGGATGACAAGGAACCCTCGAAGTTTGTTATTGAAACCAGTCAGGCAAATCAGGTTCTGGTAAAGGAAATATTGACAAAGGCGCTTCCCGGCGCGGCTATCTCCGAACCCAAGCTTGAGGAAACCGTCAACAATGCGGTGCTGAAGGCTTTTGCAGACGAGCTGGAAATCGAGCAGAACTTGATGCCGACTGTAACGTCGGTTGAGAAAGTATCTGCCGCGACGATTGAATCTCATCCGGAGCTTGACGAATTCGTCGGCGGCGCGGCAATCTCGTGCAAGCTGGAAAAAGCCACGACTGCCGCCGATATAGAGCAGAGACTGGCCGCGCTGCGATTCAAGCCCGATACTCAGAATCTCCCACGCTATCCCTACAGAATCGTCGCTCCCGACCTCAGCCCAATTGGCGACCCGAATCAGCAATTGCAGTCGTTCGTCTATGTTAGCGCTGAGCCGGAAGCCGCAATTCGACAGTTATCCGAGGAAGAGTGGACGCAGTTTGCCGGCGATGAAGAAACCAAGATCCTCGCCGCCGCCCAGATCGAAACCTCTCTGCCCCACGTAAGACAATTTGACCCTTCGGTAGGCGGGGAGGCAAAGACCAAGGCGAGGATTGCCATAGTCTTGTCGTTGATTGCGATGTTGATTTACATCTGGGTGCGTTTCGGAGATTTCCGTTTCGGCTTCGGCGCTGTAATAACGTTGTTTCATGATACCTGCGTTAATGTCGGGGTCGTCGCCGCCTGCACTTATGTTGCCACAACAGCAATAGGCCGGGCGCTCCTCATCGAAGATTTTAAAATTGACCTGGCCATGATAGCAGCCTTCCTGACGCTGCTGGGATATTCAATCAACGATACAATCGTCGTGTATGACCGCATTCGAGAGAACCGCCGCAAGGGTGTTGCCGTGACGCCCCAGATCATCAACAACAGCATCAATGAAACCCTTTCCAGAACCCTGCTTACAGGTATGACCACCATTATGGTGGTTGCGATAATGTACATATTCGGAGGCAAGGAGCTGCGGGGCTTTAACTTTGTCATGCTCTTCGGCATCATCGAAGGAACCTATTCATCGATAGCAATATCCGCCCCCGTATTGTTGCTGCACGTAAAAGCCAAAACGGAAAGACACAGAAGCCGAGCACCGGCGACAACGAAGTAAGGAATTTACCTCTATACCCCCATAAGACTTGGTTTTGTGGGCCTCGTCATTGCGAGGAGGCCAAAGGCCGACGTGGCAATCTCCTACCCCTCAAAGGTAGAGCCTGTTCCGGCGCCGAAGCGCTTCACGGTGAGGCTCACAGTTTCGATTGTTATGGGGTACTAGTGTGGCAGGGGCCGCTTTTGCTCACCTTGAATCCCAAAATGCGCGGCTCCCCGCCAGCTATGGTCGGCACAGATGCACAGAGACTTCAAGATAGGACTGATTTCGGGTATGGTGGTTGTAATCGCCGCGACGATCTACTTAGCCACGCGCCCCGATCTGAGCTTCAAGCGCCTGCGCCCCCGCAGCTCCCCTGCGAGTCCGAATTCGCTCTACACGCCCCTGTCCCCCGCACCGCAGGAATCGCCGCCCGAAGAGCCCGGCACTCGTGACTGGACTGCCTACGAGCAGACTGAGAGAATACAAACCCAGAAATTCCACATCGTCCGAAAGAGAGAAACCCTCTCGGACGTCGCGCGCCAATACTACGGCTCACCCGCAAAGTGGCAAAAAATCTACAATGCAAACCGCAACGTCGTCAGCAACCCTAACGCCGTCCGCCCCGGAACTAAACTCATCCTCCCGGAGTAAGAGCAATCACCGTCAATATCGTCCGAAACACTGGTTTCGGATAGTGCTTCGCTGAAGAATCTACCCGGTCGCTTACGCTCCCGGCTTGTCTGCAATGCGGCTTGTTGGCGGGTCGCTCTGGCGCGCCATAAGGGACAAGATTGTACTCCCGGCTCGTCTGTTTTGTGACATTGCTCGCGTCCCGATTCGTCGAGGCTACCCTGTCTTATCCTCGTTTCAGCTGTTTTTGAGGAGGACGAAGACTGCGAATTCGGCTTTATCGTAGAAGATATTCTTCTCGACGAGGAAGTTATTGACGTATGCCTGCGAAGAGCCGTAGGCGTGCATCGTATAAGTGCCGTCGTATTTGCAGGTCAGGTTGATGTATTTGCAGTTTTTTCCGCCGTAGGCTTATATCGCAGTGTTGTAAAGTTACATTGAGCCGTTGTAAATGGGCTAAACGAGCCGTCAAGGCGGAAAAAAGGAGTATTGTTAACCACGAAGCGCACGAAGACCACGAAAAGATATTTGATTCTCTAACTTTAACTTCGTGAACTTCGCGTTCTTCGTGGTGAATTCGACATGCCTGTCAATTCGATTTTGATAGAGCGTCAGTCGAGTCTCTTTCTGTATAGCCTGGTTTGCAGGGCGTTTCTCCATGCGGTCCAATTCCCTTCGCTCATCTCTTCGTCAATCGCAGATGTCACCTGGTCCACCTTCGCATCGAGGTCGTCTATAAGACAGACCATAAACGCTTCGGGCGTTGCGGGTAGTTTTGGCGAGCCGAACTCGTATTGGCCGTGATGCGAGAGGATGATATGGCCGAGGGAGTCGAGGACTTCCTGGTCGACCCGAATCCCCTTGGCTCGCAGGACATCGGCCTTTTGATGTATCATCACGTAACTTCTGACAACATGGCCAATCAACTGCCCGGTGTCGGTATAAGAAAACGCCATATCGTATTCGAGCTCATCGGTCTTGCCGATATCGTGAAGAAAGACCCCGGCCAGGACTAAATCGGCCTGAACCTTCGGATACATGGGCAGTATCACCAGGGCCACTCGCAGCATATTGTGGGTATGTTCGAGCAGTCCGCCGATGCAATTGTGATGGAGCTTGACTCCGCCGGGGGCCTTGCGGAATTTTGCCATGACCTCCTCGTCGGCGAGGAACTCTTCGGCCAGCGCCTTTAGCTGAGAATTCCCTATCCGCCCGACAATCTCGCGTATCTCTGCGAACATCTGATCGACGTCCTTTTCGGTATGGGCGAGGAAATCGTCGATGTTGACCTTGTCGGGGTCTATGACGGTGACGTCGTTTACGACGATTTGGAGGTTATTCTGATAAAGCTCGCTCCTTCCCTTTATGTAGATAAATCCGGGTTTGGGCAGGGCCTTATAGACGGCCTCGGTGGCCTGCCACATGCGTCCGTTGAGCTGGCCGGTCTTGTCCGAGAGAAACATCGCAATATACAGATCGCCGCGGGATGTGCTCCGCAGGATGGGGTCCTTGACCAAATAGACATCGTTAATCTGCTGTCCCGGCTCGATCTGATTTATAAACGTATGGTCCATTACCTGCTCCAAAAATTGAATGTTCCAATTAAAAAGTGTCGAACGCTCCGCAATGATACACCGCGGCAGACTCATCTGCAAGCCCCCATCCCTAATCGCAGATTCCTGGGCCGCGTCCCCGAAAACGCCAATTTGCCCAAGAGAACTTGCAACCGGCAGCATTTTAGGCTATAAACGCCACTTCCAGAGTCAAGAAACACAATAAGCAATACGAGACACGAATATGAGATACAGCCAGACATTTATACCCACCGTTAAGGAAGTGCCGTCCGATGCCGAGTGCGTTAGCCATCGGCTGATGATTCGAGCGGGGCTGATTCGCAAGGTCGCCAGCGGGACCTACTGCTATTTGCCGTTGGCGTGGCGCAGTCTGCTAAAAATTATCGCAATCGTCCGCGAGGAGATGAACCGGGCCGGGGCGCAGGAGATCATTGTCCCATCGATGCAGCCGAAAGAATTCTGGGACAAGACAGGTCGAAGCGACGACTACGGGCCGACGATGTTCAAGCTCGAAGACCGCCACGGGCGGATGAATGTGCTGGGGCCTACGGCTGAGGAAGTATTCACGACGCTTGTCGCGGGGGAGGTGAAGTCGTACAAGCAGCTGCCGCTGAATCTCTACCAGATTACGCCGAAATTCCGCGATGAGTTCCGTCCTCGTTTCGGGCCGATTCGCTCGCGCGAATTCATTATGAAGGATGCGTACAGCTTCGACGACACCCTCGCAGCACTACACAAAAGCTATACGGCGATGTACGATGCGTACCGCCGAATTTTCAGTCGGTGCGGCATCGAATACGTTATCGTGGAGGCCGAGTCGGGCGAGATGGGCGGCTCAGGCTCGCATCAGTTTACCGTCCCCTGCGAATCGGGCGAAGATACTATCGTCTATACCGAAGACGGGTCGTACGCCGCGAATTTAGAGAAAGCGGCAATCGATCCAGTGCCAAAAGAGGAGTCAAGCGGCCAAGCCCCTGCTCCCGAAGAGGTTCACACGCCGAACGTCGGGACAATTGAAGCGGTGTGCGGTTTTCTCAAGACCAGGCCGAGAGATATGATAAAGACGCTGATCTACGCCGCCGGCGAAGATGTTATAGCCGCGTTGGTGCGGGGCGATCACGACCTTAATCCCGAAAAGCTCACCCAAAAGCTCGGCGGGGCGCACTCTGATTTGGCCGACGAGCAGACTATTGAGAAAGTTACCGGCGCGAAGGTCGGCTTTGCAGGGCCGATTGGAATCGCCGAGAAGGTATCGAAGCTGATTATCGACCATGCCGTCGCCGCTATGGCCGCAGGCGTCACCGGCGCCAACAAGACCGACTATCACACCAGAAACGTCGTCCCCGGCAGAGATTTCCCGCTCGAAGGCGACAACGTTATCGTCGCCGACATCCGCTACGCCGAGCAGGGCGATACGCACCACGACAGGAAGCTGCTCTTCAAGAAGGGCATTGAGGTCGGGCAGGTCTTTAAGCTGGGGACAAAATACAGCGTCAAGCTCGGGGCGAAGTTTCTGGATGAGCAGGGCGTTGAGAATCCATGCCTGATGGGCTGCTACGGAATCGGCATCAACCGCATTCTGGCTTCGGCCATCGAGATTGGCAACGACGACAACGGCATTATTTGGCCTATTTCTATCGCCCCTTTTGAGGTCCTGATCACGTGCGCGAACCAGGACGACGAGGAAGTGGCCAAAGTGGCCGACGGCTTGTATCAGCAGCTTCTCGACGCCGGAGTTGAGGTTCTATACGACGACCGTATCCTGCGGGGCGGAATAAAATTCAAGGACGCCGACCTGATAGGCATCCCCATCCGCCTCACAATAGGCAAAAAGTCCGTCGCCGAAGGAAATGCCGAGCTGAAGCTGCGCCGCGAATCGAAAAGCGAGAACCTCCCCATCGGCCAGGCCGCGGATAAGGCCGGAGAATTGGTCGCCTCGCTAAAACAAGAGCTGCTGAACAAGCCCCGCCCGTGAGCTTGTCATGCTCTGTTGAAAACCTTGTAGAGTGTCATTTCGAGCGAGCCGAAGGCGAACCGAGAAATCTGTTTTTTTAATAGATTCCTCGGCTTCGGCCCTATCGGGCCTCTGCTCGGAATGACCCTATCCCGGGCTTTTCAACAGAGCAACCTTGTCACTCATAGGCGAGAGGCTATTTACCGCGCTTGAAAAAATGCTGTTTGCTCATAAAACGGCGCAGACATCGGCGGTGAATTTGTATATCATGTCGCTGTTGGTTGTGTTTATCGGATTTGAAGACTCGGCCCGACCCCCTGTTTCGCACGCGAGCAGCGGTGTCGAGG
>DATEBC010000292.1:0-7361 GCA_035288065.1 Sedimentisphaerales bacterium
TAGGCGCTATGCGCATGATCGGTTCCGGTCCTCCGCCTGCCGGTCTATTCTTCCGGCCTGTTTGGCTCAGCCGCCGGATCGGAATTCATATCAAGGGGCGGATTATTCGGGTCTCCTCGGCGCCATCCCGGCCCGAATGGGCCGGGTCGCCCACGGAAGCGGTCGTACCCGGGTTCGCCGCCGAAATCATCTCCGGGGAGATTCGCGTCTTCCGGTCGGCGGCCTCGGCCAAACTGGCCGCGGTCTTCCCCAAAGCGTTCGCCTCTGGGCGGCCCGTCGAATTCCCTCGGCGGACGATTCGGGTCGCCAGGGCCTCTGCGGAATTGGTCGGGCTCGCCCGGCCCTCTGGGACCGCCTTCACCGGGACCTCTGCGGCCTCCCGGTCCTCCTTCGCCCGAGGGGCGTCCTCCCCTGCGCCAGCCCTCATGGAAGCGGCGCTGAAATTCCTCAAGCTCCCGCTGCCACTTCTGTCTCTGCTCATCGGTCAAGGTTGCGGATATGTTGTCGTTCATCTCTTTGATTACCGCATCCACCTCGGGCTTGGCCTCTTCCTGTATCTCGCGGAGTGTCTTAAAAGCCGTCTCGCAGATCAGTCGAATCTTTTCCTTCTGCTCGGGTGCAAGGTCCAAGACGTGTTCGAGGCGTCCCGCCATCATCAGGCCGGCCCAGCCCGGGTCGCCGGGGCCGGGAAATCCTTTGGGACGGGGCATGAGTATGACGGTCGAAGCGGCGCCGATGGCGATGCCGGCGATCAGGATGACCAGTCCGAACAACCCCATTCGTCTGCGGTGAATCTTCTGCAGGTGTTCGGCGGTCGGACTATGAGTTGTTTCCGTTTGGCTCATTGTATCACCCATGAAACTGCCTGTGAGAGCTCGTACAGCGGGTCGATCCAAGCCTGATAGGCGTACACAGCCGCCACAGCGACAGAGGCGGCAACGGCGGAAGAGAATGCCGCCAGCCACATAAGGGGCCTCTCGGCGGCGGGTTCAAAACGTCCCTCTTCGCCGGAGAGTATTGCGATGACCCGTCCGGCGACATCTACGTTAGGGGCCCGGTCGCCGCGGGCAAGAGCAATAAGTGCATCGAGTTGGTTTTGTTTATTCATTGTTCTACCTCCTCAGACGCCTGGGCCAGCAAATCCTCCAGTTTCTTCCTGGCCCGGAGCGTCTGAACTTTAACCATGGTTCTGGTCCAGCCCGTGCGTCGGGCGGTTTCGGCAACATCGCATCCTTCGAGGTAGCGCAGCGTCAAAACGAGTCGGTCGCGCGGGCGCAACCGCGCCAGCAGGCGGTGCACCAGCACCGCTGCCTGACTGGGGTCCATCTTCTCGACCGGCTCATCGGGGATACGGTCCCATTCTTCGAGTGTGAAAACTTCCGTTTCGCGCAAACGCGCCTGCTTCTTCCAGTAGTGGTATCCTACGCGGGTGGCTATGCGCGCAAGCCAGTGAGCGAATGGCGCCTTTTGTCGGTAGCCGGCGAGGCTCATATACGTCTCGACGAAGACATCCTGCACGAGCTCCTCGTGGACGCGAAGGTCCCTGCTGAATCGCCACATAATGCCGGCAACATGGTCCTGGTGGCGCTCGACCAGCCGGCGGTAGGCATCGGAATCGCCTTTGCGACTCTGCCGAATGTCCTCGATTTCCAAGGCGGCGTCGCCGGACTGCTCTGCGCCAACGGCAAAAAGCCGAACCAGAGACCCTAAACGCCCGCGCCGCTCAGTCAGGAACTCATCGGCTTGGAGCCTCTCGCGCCATGCTGGACGAATCTTCGAACCCATACATATAGAATACGCTACCATTTCGTCATCGTCCACACTGTTATGTCTCTAATTTGGTCGTTTCGTTTTCAGTCTGAGTGGATTCTTCGACATCTTCGGGGCTTGCTTCTTTGGCGTCGTCGTCGGTTTCCGCGGGCTTATCGGTTTGCGACCCGTCGTCGGCATCGGGGCGAAGAGGCTGGCGGCGACCGGGGCCTATGCCCTCGCCTCCGCCGAATCTCATTCTCCTGCCTCGGCCAAGGCCCATTTCACGTCCCGCACCGGGGCGCTCGCCCGGACTGAAGCCGCGCTCGATGCCGCGCTGGAATTCTCGGCCTTGACGCGGGCCGAATCCACTATCGTCGCCAGTACTTGGTCTTTCGCCTCTGCCGAGACCCATTTCACGTCCTGCACCGGGGCGCTCGCCCGGACCGATTCGCTGTCCCTGATCGTCAGGCAATTCACGACCTTCACGCCCGCCAAACCCCTCGCCTCTATTGAAGCCCATCCTTTGGCCCATACGCGGACCCATACCCGGAGCAAAGTCCATTCCGCGGCGCATACCCGGACCTACGCGGGGACCAAAGCCCATTTGCCGCCCCATTCCCTGGCCCATGCCAGGACCAAAACCCATCCCCGGACCCATACCTCGGCCAAAGCCCCTACCTTGGCCAAAGCCACTACCACAGCGCGGGCACATGCCTGGGCAAAAACCCATTCCTCGGCCCATGCCCGGGCCGAAGCGCGGGCCAATACCCATACGTGGGCCGGAAGTCATTTGCTGGGCCATTCCACGGCCCGTGCCGGGGCCGTATCCCATACGCGGTCCCATGCCTTGACCGAAGCCCATGTCCGGGCCCCTGCCTTGACCAGGACCCATACCGCAGCCCATGCCTGGCCCCATACCTTGACCAAGGCCCATGCCGCGGCCCATACCCGGGCCGATGCCTGGGCCAAAGCTCATGCCCCCGCCCATACGCGGGCTTATACCAGGGCCAAAGCTCATTCCCCGGCCCATGCCCATACCCCGGTCAATACCTGGATCGGAGTCTATTCGTCGGCCAAATCGCATCGCGCGGCCCCAACCGGGGCCTGTCTCTGGGGATTCGTCCTGATGGCCATCTTCCGTTCTCATCATCGGTTCCCAATCGTGCGGCTCCAGCTGCGCTTGGAATCCCATTTCGTAACCTTCGCCGCCGCCGCGACCGCGGCCTCCCCTACGCGGTCCGGCAAGCGCCTGGCTGGCTAATAGTGCCGCCAGAGCGACTATGATCGTTACCCTAAATCCAGTTCTGCTCATTTTTTGGTTCCTTTCGCTTCAAAATCAAGCTCTATAACCGTTTCGTGCCCCTCTGATGGGCTGTTTCAACAGGATAGTGGCCTGTCTAAGTGAGAGGTTACAGCTATTTACCTGATTTCTCTAACCGCACCGGTTCGGAGGAGGCCAAAATCGCTGTTTTCGGCCAGAATTACCCATGCCCGCCAGTCTTTTTTGCGGATTTGCACGGGTTCGATGCGTCGAACGTCCTTGAGCCAGACCAAAAGGCCGAACTTGCTGTCCGACTTGCTCCGCCAGTATTCGTCGGAACCTAAGATATATCGGTTGTACCGCTGTTCCAGCCCGATAATCTTCGGCGGCGTGAGGTCCTCGAAATTCTCGACTGCGGCGACTCTAGCCGTTGCGCAGACCGGCCCGGAGCTTACCTTGAGGAGCAGCCTGTCGCCGACGAGGAGCCGCCCGAAAGCCGCAGGTTTTGCCCTGCTGAACCGCGACTCGACCTGCTTGCGGCCCTCCAGAATCGCGTCCAGATAAGGCTTTTTCAGGATAACAAGATGGTTGTTCACAGCGCTTCCAGAGCGTCAACAAGTTAGCAGGACCGGCCGCCAATCATTCTTGCGACTTCGCGGATATGTTCAGGCGTCGTCCCGCAGCAGCCGCCGACGATATGGGCCCCGGCTTCTATGCATTTGGCAATCCCCTCGGCGAAATCGGCGGGCCCCATATCGAATACGGTCTTGTCCTCGATCAGTTTCGGCATGCCGGCGTTCGGCTGTGCCACAATGGGAAGCGTCGTTACAGAACTCAACTGTGAGACGACCTCAGCCATCGCAGCCGGGTCAAGATCGCCGCAGTTGGCGCCCACAACGTCGGCCCCGGCATCAGCCAGACTGTGGGCACAATCCTCTGCCGAGTCGCCCATGATGGTCCTACCCCCTTTCGTCTCGGTTGCGAAGGCCATCGATGCGATGACGGGCAGCGAGAAGTTTTCTCTACAGGCGCGAACGGCGCACAGCGCCTCGCGAAGGTCGATCATAGTCTCGATAATGAAGCCATCGACTCCGGCTTCAGCCAGTACCCTTGCTTGCTCGATGAAAGCTTCGCAGAACTGCGCTTCCGCATAATCACCGTAAGGCTCAAGCAATTGACCGGTCGAACCGATATTCCCCAAAACGTACGGGCTGTCCCCAGCGACTCGACGGGCCAGCTCGACCCCCGCCCGGTTGACCTCCTCCACCAAGACGCCGACGTTGTGGGTCTCGATATATATCCGATTCATCGTCAGCGTATTGGTTGTCAAAGCATGGCATCCGCAATCCGCGTACTCCTGATGGATCTCCAGGACCGCCTGCGGATTATCAAGGTTGTTCCTGCCCCGGGACATCAAACCCCTCTTATCCAACTGCGTGCCCATAGCTCCGTCGAGCAGGACGACCCTATTGCGGTTGAGAAATGTTTTGAAATCCATCTGTGTCCTTCAGCAAACATCCGGCCTTCGTTCGCAAGACGATACAGCGACGGCGCCTGTTTAGCAAGACTAAACCGGGCAGCCCAACTACCAAACGTACACTTCACCTTTGACGAAGCGGGCGGCAGAGCATATAATCCAACCGTTTTGTGAAGGGTAAGCCTATGGAGCAGGTTCTAATTGTAGTCGGTATTGTTTTAACCGTGGCCGTGTTAGGGCTGCTGGTCTGGCTGATCAGCTCAACTTTTGCAGCGAGAAGGGAGATTGCCGGGCAGGCCGGCGGAATCGGTCTGCTCCAGCAGCAGCTCGAGGCGTTGAAAGCGGCGCAGGATAAGACGACGGATAATCTGCAAAAGTCGCTGCAGGCGGGGCAGAGCACGCTGACGGCGAGCCTGCAATCGAGCCAGAAGGTCCTCGGCGAGCTGCACAGCCAGATCGGCGAGCTGCACGGGACCAACAAGCAAATGATGCAGATAGGCAGCGAGGTCCGAAGACTGCAGGATATTCTAAGCTCGCCCAAGCTGCGGGGGCAGATGGGCGAATGGTCGCTTGAGAACTTGCTTGCCACTATTCTGCCCAAGGATGCCTACAGCTTGCAGCACACCTTCAAGGACGGCAAAATGGTCGATGCGCTGATAAAGCTGGCCGATTTTTCCGTGCCCATCGACGCTAAATTCCCGCTGCCCGGCTTCGAGAAGGTTGTAAGAGCCGAAAGCGAGGAGGAAAAAACCAGGCTTCGCAAGCAGTTCATTAAAGACTGCACGACCCACGTTGAGAAAATCGCCTCTTCCTACATTCGGCCCGCCGAGGGCACGCTCGATTTTGCGATGATGTACATACCGGCCGAAAACGTCTATTACGAGACGATTGTAAAATACACCGGCGAAACGCAGGATATTCTAAGATACGCGCTCGATAAGAAGGTAATACCAGTTTCGCCGAACCTGTTGTATGCATATTTGATGACGGTGGTGATGGGGCTGCACGGCCTGCAGATTGAAAAACAGGCCGCCGAGATACGGCAGAATTTGAAGAAGCTGAACTCCTCTTTTGCAGAATATATCTCAAGCTGGGACACGCTCGGCAAACACCTGCGAAACGCCTACAATCAGTACGACGAAGGCCAGAAGAAATTAGACCGTCTCGGCCTGCAACTTGGCCAAATACAAGGTGAGAATCCAGTGGGGCAAACATAGACACAAGGGGCAAGGTAGAATGGAATGAATTCGTTCGCCTATGAACCGAAATGTTTTTTATGCACTATTGACCAGACAAGACAATGGATACTGATATATTAGGATTTGTTAAATCTTGTATTGACAGACGCAGGATACGCTGGACATATCATGTCAACATGACAAGGAGAAAGCCATGATTTGTCATAACTGCGGGGGAAAGTTGGAAAAGCTCGTTACGAATCTGCCGTTCAAGATTAGCTACGATTCCATCGTAATCATTAAGGGCCTACCGGTTCTGCAATGCCGGAACTGCAGCGAATACCTCATTGAGGATGGGGTAATGGAAAAGGTCGATAGCATTTTGAGCAAAATCGACAAGACGGCCGAGCTCGAAGTCCTCAGCTATGCCGTATAGGAAGGCTTGCCTGGCTCGACCTGCAACTTGGCTAAATACGGGGCGAGGCTATTGCGCAGGCGTAAAGAATAATGAACAACACGGCTGACGACAATTCGATAATGAGTAAGTTGTGGAAGTACTTCGAACGTCTGCCACCAAAAAGAATGAAGAATCCCTACAAAGTGGTCTTCTATGGGCTGATTGTTGGTGCAATTATCTTGGTTTATTGTTCTTACTCGTCGTGGTTAGGCTGTGATCCGCAAGCAGAAAGGCTAATTCAGATATTGACCGGATTGGCCGTCGCCATTACTGCTCTCATAGCCGTATCCTCGGCGGACCCAAAGAAAGACAGAGTAGAGGCAGTTGTGGAGCCTCCTCATGTAACACGTGATATCTACAACTGGAAGACAACTTATCGAAAGGATGAGTTGAGTGGTAGGGCAGCGGCGCGTTTTGCCAAGTGGCCCGATCCAATCATCTCGTATAAAGTCCAGTTTAAAATAACGAATACATCGAGCTTTGACTGGGCGAACCCGATAGTCACGTTTTGGCTGCCACCGGATAAACAGCATCCTCAGAAAAAAGAGAAAGAAGAAGAGAATACGTATTCTGAACTGAGTTACAATTCCAGTATTTATAATGTACAAGGGGATGTCCGGAAATTTGAGATGGTGGACGCGGTCGTTATATCGAATAGGAATCTTCCCTACTGGAAACAAGAGAAGCCCCTTACATTTTGGATAAAGATGACGCTCAGTCCGAAAGATTCGAATTCGGTGGATATCGAGGTGTCCGTTGACTGTGATAATGCTGACGGGTACGCGCAGACAGTCACGCTAAATCCCAAGGAATTACTCGAAGGTGTTGAGCCGGAAGAGACCCTGGGTGAAACCCAGGGCTAAATGAGGCTGTGGTATCGCGAAGACACTCGGATATATGCTTACCTGGACTACGTATGGGACGTGGTTGCAGGGCGACGAACGTGGGTATGTAAAGGACGGGAGAGTCCTGGCGGTGAGTGAAGGCCTTGCGCTCGCGAACAGGCGATTACAGTTGCAGGGTGAGGTTTGTCTATCAAAGGTTCAGCGGCAAGCGGTGCGGGAAGCAATTTTGAAGGAGGCAATCCGGCAAGGCCATAACGTATATGCGATCTCGGTTCAGGCAACGCACACTCACATAGTTCTGGGTTGGACAATGGAGGCGATAGAAAAGGTTGTTGCATATTACAAAACCGCCGGCAGGCTTGCGCTGAAGGGAATGGGTTGTACAGGCAAG
>DATEBC010000293.1:0-2234 GCA_035288065.1 Sedimentisphaerales bacterium
CGGCCAATGCTGCGGTTTCCACTTGCCACAGGAACTCACCCGTCGCCTCCAGGCTTCCAGTTCCGGCAATCGTGAAGGTCATCTCCTTCAAGCCGCTCTTGACCGTCAATAGTCGCTCCGGCTTAACCGATGTGAGGGTAAACCGGGTCTGCTGCGCCCAATCATCCACAGCGTGAAGGAGCCGACTTTCCGCTTGCGACTCGTCTTTAAGGCCGTCTCCCAGCAATTGCCGCCACCTTTTCTCCATCAACCTGCGGCGCTCGAAGAGATTCTGAGCCTCGTTTATTTCCGCCAGCAGCGCCTGTTTGCGGTCCTTCAGGTCGCCGAGCCGGTTGACCGCGGGCGTGAGGATGAATCTGTCGCCCACAAGCGCTACAACAATCAAGACCGTGACAATTCCGATTAATCTTTCACGTTTTGACAACATAATCGCTCAAATGCCTCCTGAGAACTTGAATTGAATGGCAAACGAGACTTCATCTGTCCCCCTGCCGGCGTCGCGCATATACACCATTTGCACGTTTTGAAATACGTCGTTAAGCTTCATTGCATCGAGAACCATAAGAACGCTATCCTCCCTGAGCGACTTGCCCGTTACAAGGCCTTCTTTGTTTTCATGCAAAGCCAGGTTGGTCGCCCATATCGTGCCCTCCTGTGGAAACGCCGCAGTCAATTGGCTCAGGCACTCCAGGAATTCAGGCTGGCGCGAGGTCCAGCCCGAAGCATAGGACATTCGCTCGACCACCTCCCGCGCCGCTTTGATGTCGTCGCCCATAACAGCGAGTTGCTTGGTGAACGTCGCGATATCGTTTACATCCTGCCTCCATCCCCAAATCACGGAAATCACGGCCACAAGGACCGCAAAAGAGACGATAGCCGCCCAAACCAGAGTTCTGGTCTGCGGGATTCGTCTGCCCGGAACCATTCGGGAATGCAGAAAATCGACAAACAGGGCCTTCTCTTGAACGCCGGCAATCGCCAAGGCCGCTGCGGCGCCGCTCGCGGCGACTTCGGACCCCTGCTGTGCGCCGAAGGCGCCGGATAACAGACGGGCGTCGCCGTCGCTGATTTCAACTTGACCTGACAGCGATCGGCTGATCTGTGCGATGGATTCTCCGTTGGCCGCTGACCCTGTGTATAACACGACACGGCTGGCCCCGGAGTCCGGCCTGTCGCCGGGCGAGACGCTGAGCAGACGGCTGATCTGTTCCTGCATCACTCCCGTCGGGTCCATGTGGTCAAGCTCTTCGGCCTGTTGCCACGGCCGGACCACATGCCTGATCCAGGGCAAATCAGCCTTGCCTGACCACGACTCACTATAGCCGTCCCGAACATAGATGGCCAGGTCGCTCCCGTCGTCGCCGCTGAGCTTGCGCAGGGCATGGCTTGTGGGAGTAACCGCCAGCACAGAAAGCCCGGCAGCCTTTGTCAACATCTGAATCTGAGCCAGGCGGTGCCTCTGCATCGCCATCAGCAGCAGCGTGCCTCCTTTTTCGGGTTGATCCGAGCCGTAATAGTCAAAAACAAGATCCTTCGGATCGAGCGAGAAAGCCCGTTCGGCCTGAATACTCATTATGCCCGACAGAGCAGCGGCACTCGTCGGCGGAATAGTCAATTCCTTGGCGACAAGCCATTTGGCGGGCAGGCCCACGACGACGCTCTTGGCCGAGAACCCATTCTCTTTGAGAAACTGACGCAATTGCTGCCCTTGCTCAGCGGCGCTAGACGCCGAGAATTCATCGCCGCCGACGAACTCGCCGGCCACGTGAAGACTCGGCTGATCGCCTCGCATACGCACCTCGGCGGCGAGAATACTATGCTCCTCGAATGCCAGCCCAAGAATGTTCCGTGCCTGAGTCATAGACGCACTTTCATTATTTCATTCCCAAAACAGCCGAAGCCTCGCCGGCCCGCAGCGATGTCATTATATCGCGCTCCAGCGGCCAACCCATATCGGTCAGAGACTTCCAATAGACCGCCCGCGGCGTATCCTCGCGAGTGTCGATTACCGCCCGGTATCGCTTATATGCCCGCCCGTTGGCCGCCACTGCGACGATATCGGCGGAATACTGAAAAGAACGTGTCGTAATGTACCCGCCAACCGCAACGGCCTTCTCCTCATCCAGCACTTCGGTGACCCACATAATCGATTCGAGGTCCTCGGTCTCGGCGTCGCCGCGATGCGCAATCAGGGCATCGGCATCGCTTTCCTCCAGGCCCGGCAGGCAGAGCAG
>DATEBC010000294.1:0-4114 GCA_035288065.1 Sedimentisphaerales bacterium
GGAGCAAACACCCCCTCGTCGAGACCGGGAAGGAGCGCCAGCAACCACACCGAGGCGACAATGCCGAGGCTCGCCGGCATCTGCACTAAACCGAACCACAATATGGCGCTACGCAGCCGCGGAACGATTAGTCGCGCCGACAGGCAGATACCAACGGCGATGCCGCCGAGGGAGGTAATCAGGATCATGGCGGATGAATAAAGCGAGGGTGTCACCGTATAGACCAGGACGCTCCTCAACAATACCATGCACGCAAATGAAGAGCACCACGCAGCGCCCACGGTGATCAAAACCAGGCCAAATTTCCTGCTCATTAGGGCTTGAGCATCATCGACCGGGTGGCTGCGGCGGCGACTTTGGGTGCGTGGTTTATCCTTCGGCGGAGCGATAGCGGGGCTGAGCCAGAGGGCAAGCGCACCCAAACAGACGGCCGAGCAACCTGCCAAAACGAGCACCTCCCGAACACCGACAGCCGGCAATAACAGGAAAACCGACACGAAGCAGCCGACCACTCCTCCGAGCATTGTCACTGCGTAGAGATAGGCGACGGGCTGCCCGCCGTCGCCGTTCCGGCCGCTTATCAGCCGCCCGAGCACCGGCAGCACCCCTCCTATGAGAAACATGCCCGGCAGCAGCAGCAGGGACATGCATAGAGACGCACCCGCCAGGGAAACGGGTGTAGGCTCGGCCGCGCGATAGAACCAGGCGCAAGCGGTCGAGACCCATGCGGTCGTGAACGGAAATCCAAACGCGCACAGGCCGATACAGATCTCCAGCCAGCCATACAGGATAATCGGTCGATGACGCCGCCCTGCCACGCTGGCGAACACTGCGCCGCCCAGGGCCAAGCCGAACATCGAGACACCCAAGACGGCGGCGACCGGGAACGGTCCCCCGCCGACGACTGAATAGACCGTCTGCGTCCACATCACAACCGGCGCTAAAGTCGTTACGCCCGTCGCGAACGAAAAAAGAAGCAACGAACGGAATCTGCGCGCATCAGGCTCCATTCTCGCCCTCATGCTTGTCCTATTTCGCCAGATGCTCTTGGCCAATTGCTGGTTTCATTCTAAGCTCCTTACGTGCGCTTAGCCACAGGGATGTGTGATATGCTGCGCTTATCAATCACACACCAGCAATCTTCTATTGAGCAATCCTTCCTCAAGATGCCTCAATTATAAGGCATTGCTTGGGATTATGAAGCATTATTTGCCGACATTTTTTTCGCTTGCCCGGGAATAAGCCCAAATCAACGATTTCTAACAAAAAATAGGGTGGCGCGAGCGTAAAACTTGAAAATTGATGGGGCCTTTTGGTATTATATTGGATATGGTGTGCCTGAAGTGCTTCGGCGGGCGTAAAGCCTCGGAGTGTACAATACGCCGGCGTTGAGAAGCGTCTTAAAGAGGGTGAGTGTTGTTTTGCTCGCGCGATCTGCCAGTTATATGGAGTTGCGGGACGTAATGAAGGTATCATTGGTTCGATTTGGAGTCTTTCTGACGGCCCTGCTTGCCACTGCTGCCGCCGCTGCGGTGCAGGAGCCTTTTGAGAGCCGGCCCGCTCCGGTCCCTGAGAGTGAAATAGACAAGCTCGTCTTCGCAAAGCTTGAGCAGTTGGGGATTGAGCCTGCCAATATGTGCTCGGACTCTGTCTTTGTGCGGCGGGTGTATCTTGATGTGATCGGGACGCTGCCGACCGCAGAGGAGGCGCGGAAGTTCATAACGGACGAGACAGCGAATAAGCGCGCCAGGCTGATAGATCATCTGCTCGATCGGGAAGAGTTTGCGGACTACTGGGCGATGAAGTGGAGCGAGCTGCTGCGGGTGAAGGCGGAGTTTCCAATCAACTTGTGGCCCAATGCGGCTCAGGCATACCACCGCTGGATTCACTCTTCAATAAAACAGAATATGCCATACGACAAATTCGTTCGAGAGATGCTAACGGCCACCGGGAGCAACTTTCGGGCGCCGCAGGTGAATTTCTACCGGGCGATGCAGAACAAGAATCCGCAGACGATAGCGCAAATGGTCGCGCTGAGCTTTATGGGGGTCCGCACTGCGAATTGGCCGGAGGACCGTCTGGCGGGTATGTCTGCATTCTTTTCGCAGATAAGCTACAAGACGACGGGGGAATGGAAGGAGGAGATTGTCTGTTTTGATGCCGACAAAGAGCCGGACCCGAACGCACCGAAACTGCCGGCAAGGCCCGTCTTTCCGGACGGCATCAGGGCCAGCGTAATCTCCAACAAAGACCCGAGGGAAATCTTTGCAGACTGGCTGATCAATCCAAAGAACGAATGGTTCACGCGCAACATCGCCAACCGGGTGTGGTCATGGCTGCTCGGGCGCGGGATTATTCACGAGCCGGACGATATCCGCCCGGACAATCCTGCGAGCAATCCGGAACTGCTTACCTATCTCGAGAGCGAGCTGATCTCGGCCAATTACGATCTGAAGCGCCTATACCGCTTGATCCTAAATTCCAACACGTACCAGCTTTCATCAATTCCGGCGAGCGACAAGCCCGAAGCCGAGGCTCAGTTCGCCTTTTATCTCTTGCGCCGGCTCGAAGCGGAGGTCTTGATCGACGCATTGAACCAGATCACCGGCTCAACGGACAAGTACTCCAGCGCAGTTCCCGAGCCGTTCACGTTTATCCCGGAAGAACAACGAGCGATCCAGCTGGCCGACGGGAGCATAACAAGCTCGTTCCTTGAGATGTTCGGTCGGCCCCCCCGTGATACGGGACTCGAATCGGAGCGAAGCAACCGGCCCACGGCGGATCAAAGCCTGCACATGCTCAACTCGAGCCACATCCAGAGAAAGATCGAGCAAGGTCCTAAACTGCGGTCGCTGCTGCGGGGCAGTCAAACTGCCGCGGAGATTATCAACGGGATATATCTGACTATCGTTTCGCGTTTTCCAACGGAGGATGAATGTAAGACAATGGCAGCGTACGCCGGGCCCGACAGAACACGGAGGCGCGAAGCTGTAATGGACCTGATCTGGGCGTTGGTTAACAGCGCCGAGTTTCTATACCGGCATTAGTACCGCGTTCCATAAGTGAGACGACTATAATGAAAACGGAATTTGAGTGTTTGGAAAGCCGTCATTGCGAGGAGGCCGAAGGCCGACGCGGCAATCTCAAACCTTGTCGAAGGCGGGAGATCGCTTCGTCGCTGCGCTCCTCGCAATGACAAGGCCCCCAAAATCAAATGTTATGGGGTACTGCTATCCGGATTCACGAATCGATAATGAGAGACAAGGTGACGATATGAAGATTCGAGATAAGACAAATGGCTCAAGGGGGCCACAGATGAGTATTTCGAGGCGGCAGGCGATGAAGAAGGGTCTGGCAGGTGCGGCTGGATTGCTGCTTGCAGAGCGACTTGCAGGCACAGCGGCGGCGGGAGGGCCAAAGGCCAAATCGGTAATCCAGATATGGATGTGGGGAGGGCCGTCGCACATGGATGCGTTCGATCCAAAGCCCGACTCCGGCAGCGATTACACAGGGCCTCTTAGCAAGCCGATCAAGACGAATGTCGATGGGATCATCATTGGGGAGCTGCTGCCGCTGCTTGCCCAACAGGCGGACAAGTATTCCATCATTCGGAGCATGACGCACGGAGTGAACGGCCACGAGACAGCATCGTACATGGTGCAGACAGGCCGAGAATCCGGAGACGGCCAGGTCTATCCGTCGGTCGGCGCCGTGGTCTGCCTTTATAAAGGGTATGACGCGGGGTACACGGGCCTAATCCCGCCCTACATTGTTCTGACGACGCCGCAGGGCCGGTTTTCAGAGGCCGGATTCCTTGGGTCGAGATACAAACCTTTTGCCACCGGCGGCGACCCTGCAAGGACGCCGTTCGTTGTGGAGGGGGTGGTTGCCCAGGGCATCACGGAGACGCGACAAAAGAGCCGGCGCGAGTTTCTGGAAAAGCTCAACACTATGGGCCGGGCCGTCAAAGGCAATCCGCAGATCGCGGCGTTTGACGAGTGCGGCAGGCAGGCGTATGAGCTGATCCTGGGCGATGGGGGCAAGGTTTTCGATCTTTCGCAGGAGAAGGACGAGTTGAGAGAGCAGTACGGTCGGAACGCCTTTGGTCAATCCT
>DATEBC010000295.1:0-3274 GCA_035288065.1 Sedimentisphaerales bacterium
CCTTCATGCCCGTGCCGCAGTTCCATATCGACAGAGCTCTTGAGCGTCTTGTGCACGCAATGCTCGCTCCACGTCTGCGCCAGCGTCTCCAGCTCGACGTCCGTCGGCTCCCTGCCGAGGTACTGATAGTGCTTCTGAATCGTCCGCATCTCAATCAGATTCAGGAACAGGTCCTTCTCTTTGCTCAACGCCTCCAGACCCCCATCATCAAGGTCCCGTATAGGCCAGTGCACAACCTTCAGTTCATACGGCCTTAGGTGCGGACTCGGAGGTTCGGCTTGGTCCCCTATAACGCAGTCCTCGATGCAGTCGTTGGCGAGCACCCTCTTGGCGATCAGATTCACCTGGTCCTTCTTTATCTCGCCGAGCAGCACGTACTTCCGCGCAGTCCGAACATTGTCGGCCTTAACGCCCATATCCGCCAGAGCAGCCATTACCGACTCGGCGACCGGATCCGTAACCCCGCTTTTCAGATGCACCTCAATCAAAGTCGCCTTAGCCAGACCCGCCGGCGCCTTGCTCCTGCCTATGTAATACTCCTCGCAAACCGGGTCGCACAGAAGCTCTTCGGCCACCCGCCTGGCAAAGTCTTTATCGAAGCTTCCACCGAGCGCAGCCGAGGGACCCGCCTCGATCAGGAATACCCTGGCCGACTGAACCGCCTCCACCACGCTGATTCCCAGCTCGCCTATATCCTCCAAGACACTCTGCCCATGCACATCGGCAAATCCCGCCCGATTGAAAACCTCAAACCGCCATTGACTCACGGTACTAATCCCTTCACTACCTTTTCATTTCTACTTCAACTGCATGCAACATGCTGAATTCACACCCCCCCGGAAAAGACCGTAAAACAGCCCGCCCAATCGAACCGGCCAAAAGACCCATCCCTGCAACAGTAATCTGTTCTAAATTCTTCAACTCCAAGACCTTACGAAAATTGCCCCACAAAGACGCTCCACGGAAAATTACTGCCAATGCCGCCAAATGTCAATTTTTTTCTTTGATTATGCCGACCAAAATGGTAACATTCCGCCTTTATGGCAGACTTGTCAACCGATGGAGCTAACAATAAGGCTTGAATTGCAGCGCGGTAGTGAACGCCCATTGTCTTTGGGTGGTTTTTTTATGAACGTCTTCGGCCCGTGCTTTTGCGCGGGCGAATTGCTCTGATACCAGAATATGCCGGAAACCAACGACAATCTCCGTAACGTCGATTACCTTGGGTTTGAAGAAAAGGTCGCCGATCTCGACAGTCAGATGAACGAGCTGCGACGGCTTACCTCTGTTAAAGGAATCGACTACTCCGCCGAAATTCGCCGCCTCCTGCAAGAGCAGGTCGCCCTGCTGAAACGAATCTATGCAAATCTCACCCCCTGGCAGACCGTCCAGGTCGCTCGACACCCGAAAAGGCCGATCCTCACCGACTACCTCAACCTCATGGTCAAGGAGTTTTGCGAGCTACACGGCGACAGATGCTTCGGCGACGACCCCGCAATAATCACCGGACTGGGCCAAATAGCGAGAGAAAGAGTAATGGTCATCGGCCAAAATAAGGGCAGGAACACCAAAGAAAAGGTCGCCTGCAACTTCGGCTGCCCCAATCCCGAAGGCTACCGAAAGGCCCTGGCTAAAATGAAATTCGCCGAAAAATTCGGCTTACCCGTCGTAACGCTCATTGACACGCCAGGAGCATACCCGGGCGTCGGCGCTGAAGAAAGAGGCCAGGCACAGGCAATTGCGGTCAATCTCGCCGAAATGTCCCGCCTCAGAGTCCCCATAATCTGCATCGTTATAGGAGAGGGCGGTTCGGGCGGAGCACTGGGAATAGGCGTCGGCGATAGGCTCGCAATGCTTGAATTTGCATATTTCTCCGTCATATCCCCCGAGGGATGCGCAGCTATACTATGGCGCGACGGCGCCGAGGCCCCGAAAGCCGCCGAGGCCCTCAAGCTGACCAGCAAGGATTTGTCCAAGCTCGAACTGGTTGATGCAGTCATCCCCGAGCCGCTTGGCGGCGCTCATCGAAATCTGCACGACACTATCTATAACGTCGAGCAGTATATCATTAAGACCCTCCGAGACCTTAAACGCACAAAAATCGACAACCTCCTTGCAAACAGATATAAGAGGCTGCGCTCGATAGGCGCCACCCCTGCCGAGAAGCTTCGCCGCAGGACCCAGCCCGCAGCCGACAGGATCGCCGCCGCACTAAAGGCCATCCCCACAAAATCCAAGCAAGTCCCCGCCATAGAAGGAGTGCTGAAATGAACAGGCAAATGTGTATTCTTGTGCTCCCTATTGCATTATGTCTCTCGCTCACCCTGCCGGGCTGCAATGAAGCCAACACACGCGATACCCAGATCGAACAGCTCAAGGCCGAAATCGCCAAAATCACCGGCGACAGAGACAGTTGGAAGACTAAGGCCGACTCCGTCGCCAAAGAGCGAGACAAGCTCAAAGAAAAGGTCGTTGAGCTTATCACCGCTCGCACGGACCTCGAAAGGCAGATCAACGGATTGAACGCCGCACGCGATAGTATGCAAAAGCAGTTCAACGAGCTCAACGACTCTCGCACCCAGTGGCAAAGCAAGCTTGATGAGCTTGCCAAAGCCAAGGATGATGCATTAGCAGCGGCTAAAGCCGCTCAGGACCAGGTTGCTGACCTAAATGCCCGCCTGCAAACCTCAACACAAAGAGTCACTCAGCTTGAGGACCAGATCAAGCAAATCCAGGCCGCCGTAGGCCAACTACAGGAAAAAACCAAATCTTAATTGGCAGCTCCGCCAGGCGAACGCGATCCGCGCAATGGCGAGCTCATCGTTTTATTGAAAGGGCAAGAAATGAAAATGACCATTACACTTATCCTCATCATTGCCGCAGCTATGCTCTTCATCGCCAGCTGCGGTCCGGGCCAGCCCTTTGAGGTAAACAATCCAAACACAACACAACCCACCGTCACACAGGTTGCATCCGCCGACTTGCCATAGCGTCCCCCCCCAAAAGAAGATTGACGCACTCAAAGCAGAGCGAAGCATCGCGCCCTGTGACGCTTATTGTCTTGGCTGCTTTGAGTGCGTATCTATCCGTGCGGAATATCCTCGCGGCACGGCATCCCCGCAAATCTCTTGATACGGCCCTTCGGCCCCCGCAAGAGTGCCTTGGATTCCCCCCACGCGCTTCGATGCCCGTTTAGCGGTCACCGGCACTTATCCCCTCTGGAACACGCCGACCCATTACACGACGCCTCATTGGCGCTCGTTCACAGAAACTC
>DATEBC010000296.1:0-5646 GCA_035288065.1 Sedimentisphaerales bacterium
CTTGGGTTCTAATTGACTTGGTTTACCCATCATAGCAAACGCCTCCCTGTAATTATTCTATGAGGCATTATAACGGTTCAAAAACGGTTGGCATAAAAAAATAGTCTAATCCCCCTCCCATTTGGGCAACACGCCCGTAAGGGAGCGGGTAACCAACATTGTTTAGTCCCGGCCCCTGCTTGGCTCTCAGGGAGGGCCGACGTCGCAGCTTCCCGGAAGACAGCGCGCAAGAGTTCCTGATTTGACGTTATGGCTAAAGAGACTATCGCGATTCTGGGCGGCAGGGGGATGCTTGGCACGGACTTGGTGAAAACATGCCAAAAGCGGGGTTTTCGAGTCCGCGTCTTTGACCTGCCCCAGTTCGACATAACCAATTCCGAGCAACTCAAAGAGGCCGTGCATTCGGCCGATGCGATCATCAATTGTGCGGCATACACCAATGTCGATGCCGCCCAGAGCGAAGCAGACTTGGCCTATCAGGTGAACGCAGCAGCGGTGGGGCGGCTCGGCGAATTGGCCGGGAAAGCCGGTAAGTGGGTCCTGCATGTCAGTACGGACTTCGTCTTTGACGGCCAATCGGATACCCTTTATGCCGAAACGGATGCCCCCAATCCCATAAACGAGTACGGCAGGACCAAGCTGGCAGGCGAGCGGCTCCTTGCAGAAACAGGCTGCGACCACTGCATTATCCGCGTGCAATGGACCTACGGCGCTGCGGGCGACAACTTCCCCAAAAAACTCATCGCCCGTGCCAAATCAGGTCAGAATCTCAAAGTCGTTGACGACCAAATCGGCTCCCCGACCGCTACGACGGAGGTTGCCAACGCAATATGTGATTTGCTCGGCAAGAAGCCTGCGGGCCTGTTTCACTTCGCCGCCGACGGATACGTTAGCCGGTATGAAGCGGCAAAGTTTATGTTTGACATGCTCTGCCTTGATGTTAGTCTGTTGCCCTGCAAAACGAGCGATTTTGCCGGCCCGGCCCGACGCCCGTTGAGCAGCCGATTCGATTGCACCAAAATCAAGGCTGTCCTCAATGAGCCGATAAAGCCCTGGCAGGACCCGTTGGAAGACTTTCTGAGGCGGTTATGAGTAGAATACTCGTTACAGGCGGCGCTGGCTTCATTGGCAGCAACTTCGTGCGAATGGTGCTTTCCGAGCATCCCGATACCCTCATTGTAAACCTCGACAGCCTTACCTACGCCGGTAATCTCGAGAATCTGGGCGGCTTTCTGAACCACACCAATCACAAGTTCGTCAAGGGCGATATCTGTGACGGGCGGCTTGTTGAGAGGATTATTGATGATCACGGAATTGACGCAATCGTCAATTTCGCCGCCGAGAGCCACGTAGATCGCTCTATTACAGGCGCCAGGGTATTCATCGAAACGAATGTAACGGGCACATTGACCCTGCTTGAAGCCGCTCGGGATAAGCAGTTGGAGCGATTTATTCAAGTTTCGACCGATGAAGTGTACGGCTCACTGGGCCCGCAGGGCAAATTCACCGAGCAGACCCCCCTCAGCCCGAATTCGCCCTATTCGGCCAGCAAAGCCGCCGCGGACCATCTGGTCGGGGCCTTCGGCCATACCTGGGGCGTCAAGCACAACATCACCCGGTGCTCCAACAACTACGGCCCGTATCAGTTCCCCGAGAAGTTGATACCCCTGATGATTAACAATGCCCTCAACGACAGGGAGCTGCCTGTCTATGGCGACGGCCTCTACATCCGCGACTGGCTGTATGTCTATGACCATTGCACCGCGATTTGGCGGGTCCTCGAAAAGGCACAGCCAGGAGAGATATACAACGTCGGTGGCTGCAACGAAAAGACCAATATGGAGGTCGTCAACCTGATACTCGACCGCCTCGGCAAGCCCAAATCGCTCATCAAGCACGTCAAGGACAGGCCGGGACACGACAGGAGATATGCTATCGACGCCGGAAAGATAATGTCCGAGCTTGGCTGGAGGCCATCGGTCAACTTCGAAGAAGGCATTAACAAAACGATAGACTGGTACCTCGACAATGCCGATTGGCTCGCCCGCGTCGTCTCGGGCGACTACCAGAATTATTACGACTCGATGTACGCGGACCGTTAGCCGAAAGGGAAATAACCACAGATGCCAAACCTCGTCAAAGGCAAAGCAACTATATGTATAGTGAATTACAAGACCTTGGACTTTACCCGCCTGGCCTTGCGCTGTATTCGCAGATTCACCAAGTATCCTTACCAGGTAATCGTCGTCGATAACGATTCGCAGGATGAGTCTCTGGACTACCTGAAGCGCCTCGAATGGATTCGCCTGCTTGAGCGCCGAACCGATGGCGACATCAGCGGCAGCCGCTCTCACAGCGCGGCCCTGCAGCTTGGATATGAGAACTGCGATACTGAATTCTTCGTCTCGATGCACTCCGATGCCTTCATCCATCGGGACAACTGGCTGGACGACCTGGTCGGCTATTTCGGCGGCGACGAAAAAACGGCCTGCGTCGGCTCGAACAAGCTCGAAATAACTGCCGGATGGCGAATCTTCCTAAAAAAGGTCACCGACCTGAGGACATTTAAGCGCAAGCTGCTTCGGACGCCCGACCCTTTCGGCCGGTTTCGCTACTATAATCGCACGATATGCTGCCTGTATCGCACCGAAGTCTTGCGCAATGAGGGACTCTCATTCCTTACTAACGAGGAAAAGGGCCTGACCAGCGGCAAGCAGCTATATTTCGATATTGTCGATAGAGGCTATAAGACGGTGGAGCTGCCGACCTCGGTGATGAGCCGATATGTCATTCACCTGGCCCACGCAACGCAGGTCGTCAATCCGCAGGAGTTTGCCCTGCGAAAAAGAACCGTGAAGAAGTGCAACAGATATGCAAAACAGGTGATGTCGTCACCGACCATGCAAAGCATAATTACCGACGACTCGCTCGATAACTAAGAGCGCCTAACAAGATGAAAACTTTCCCTCTGTCATTCCCGCGAAAGCGGGAATCCAGAGAACCAAAGATGGGTGAGACCTCATTTTGTTACACGCTCTAAAACTAAAGCTGATGGCCTCTATATCAGTCTGAAGGCTGTATATGGATATATTGGGTATCTCGGCATTCTATCACGACAGCGCCGCTTGCCTTGTGCGGGACGGCGGAATCGTTGCAGCCGCCCAGGAGGAGCGGCTCACGCGAAAAAAGCACGATTTCTCCTTTCCAAAGAACGCCATCGACTATTGCCTTAAAGACGGTGCGGTGCAGGCCGCTGACCTGGACTACGTGGCGTTCTACGACAAGCCTTTTATCAAATTCGAGCGTATTTTAGAGACGTATCTCGCATTCGCCCCGCTCGGAATCATGACGTTTATCAAGGCAATACCCCTGTGGATTAAGCAGAAGCTCTGGATGAAGGACTTAATCGCCAAGGAGGTCGGCTTTGCAGGCCAAATACTGTTCCCGGAGCACCACGAATCGCATGCGGCCTCGGCGTTCTTCCCCTCGCCGTTTCAACAGGCTGCGTTTTCTGACAGTACCTGCGAGCCCGGGATGATGTGTGGAACTGCTGAAAATCGGGTTCTGGAATGGAGGTCAACGGTGGCGGTGTGCCAATACAGTTGAGAAAAGTGGATTCTTAACGCAAATACCTCACTTTTCTTGTGTTTAATGCGACATGGCGTGGCGAATTTGCCGGAAAGTTGTTGAAATTGCGATGTAGTTTTGGTATTATAGGGCTTGAATTACACAGGAGTGTCTCAGGAAAAATGTCAAGGCGTGCAGAAATGCCGTTTATGAAGTTAAATGGAAAATCTCAGTTGAGAAGACTTGACCGGCCCAATCGCTTAACGCATACTTAATGGTAGAGCATTAGGTTTTGTCTCAGGAGTTACGGTGAGCAAATTATCGATAATAGTTGAATTCTGGCAGTTTCTTAAGATTCGCAAGAAGTGGTGGCTGATACCGATCATTGTCTCCTTGCTGCTTCTTGGGGCGCTGATAGTCTTTGCCGAGGGATCCGCCCTTTCCCCGTGGCTCTACACTTTTTTCTAAGCACTACTCAGACAACGCGGAAAAATGAGTTAAGAAAGTTGGTAAGGATTCAAAGAAATTGGTGAAACTTTCAAATAAGTCGCAAACATCAGCACTGAGGCATATTGTGAAAGGCTACCTGCCAGCCAGATGGGACGCTTTGAAGCCGAGATTCTAACACAAGGCAAAAACCGACAATGCTTCATGAGTCTTCCAGGTCAATGGGTTGGTAGAGCTCATCAGCATAGGCTCAGCGGTGTAGCTTTGCGAGGACATACAATTGCTATATGGGAATCCCAGGTTAAAGATTTCAGCTGAATAACATGAACAATGCAAAAACAAGTACTGTTTTCGAAAAACACGCCAAGAAAACTCTAGTGGCTATAGTTATAGTTACTTTCATTGGTTTAGATTTTATCACGGCAAGAATGTATAAATTCATCGTCGGACATTCTTGGTACACCGAACGTTATGAGGCACACACGATTACGGAAAGAGTTTTCAGAGTTTCTTCGCCGGTATATCATCATGGCCTTGCGAAAAACATTTCTAATTATAACGATGCTAAATGGGGATATAGAACTTACCAGGTTTCTACGGACTCACTTGGCTTCAAAAGTCAATCTGCCAGGGATACAGCTATCAGATCTGACAAACATCGGGTAATGTTCATCGGCGATTCTTTTACTGAAGGCATCGGCGTGGAATATAGCAGTACATTCGTTGGATTAGTTGCTAAAGGGCTCTCAAAGAAATCTATCGAAGTGCTTAATGCCGGAGTTGGCGGCTACTCTCCAATTATTTACTGGAGAAAAACTAAATATTTAATAGAGGATATTCGGCTCAAGTTTGATGAGCTAATTGTTTTTATAGACATATCCGATGCTTACGATGAGGCAATTAGCTACGGTTTGGATGAAGACAATAATGTCACAGATAGGGTAAGAAAAGAAAGAATTATATCAAAACATTCTGTTAAGGAGAATAGCATATTTTTCCCCTGGCTGATTAAAGGACTTAAGGGATTGTCTCCTTCATATGCTATTAACCAAAAAAAAAGTTCATGGACAAGGAGCAGTAGTAGTCTGCTTGAATATGGCAATAATGGGCTAAGACTAATGGAAAAGCATATGAATAAGCTCTATGATTTGCTAGAAGAACGGAATATAAAGTTGACCGTTGCGGTTTATCCATGGCCGGACCAAATAATTAATAATGATCTGGATTGTATTCAGGTTTCTTTTTGGAGGGATTGGTCTACAAAGCATAATGTGAAGTTTTTAGACTATTTCCCCAATTTTATAAAACCCAATAACACTGAAAGAGATAACAAACTTATACTGGATAAATACTACATTCCAGGGGATATACACTGGAATGAGGAAGGGCATAGTTTGGTTGCAGATGCCTTTTTATCCTTTTATTTGAATAATTCTTCTCCGAAAAAATAGGATCGCTTTAGTGCAATCTATATGGGAAAGTCCGGTTTATATCAGTCTGAAGGTTGTATATGGATATATTGGGTATCTCGGCATTCTATCACGACAGCGCCGCTTGCCTTGTGCGGGACGGCGGAATCGTTGCAGCCGCCCAGGAGGAGCGGCTCACGCGAAAAAAGCACGATTTCTCCTT
>DATEBC010000297.1:0-4459 GCA_035288065.1 Sedimentisphaerales bacterium
CGAAGGCGATGCACTGAAGGCCTTCCCCATGTGATGCGCCCGTATGGGAGCCGGCCTGTCCGCCCGCCGCGATGAATCCGACCTGGAGCTTTTCGTTGAGTCCCTGTGCCCGGATGATGTTTGGGAAACCAATAGAGGACGTGGCTGCAACAGCAGCGGCTGATTTGATAAACTGACGACGTGTGATGTTAGACATAAGCTATATTCCTTAACTTTTAGTGAGTCAAAAAACCGACCTATATTCTAACCGTATCAGGCGGGTTGTCAACCGAAAGATTGTGGGTGCGGGGAGAAATCCGAGAAATGCATTTCTTGCGGTTCATTACGGTCTCGACACAAAGTAAGGATGGCCCAGGACCATCCTTACTTTGCCGCAACAATAATCACATTCACTCAGACCACGTGGATCCTTCGGCCCTGGAATTTGACGGTGCCGTCAGTGGTCGCGAAGAGCGTGAAGTCCTTGCCCATGCTGACATTCGATCCTGCGAAGAACTTGGTCCCGCACTGCCGAACGATTATCGAGCCGGCCTTGGCTGCCTGACCGCCGTTCAGCTTAACGCCTCTATATTGAGGATTGCTGTCTCTGCCGTTTCTCGAAGAGCCTTGTCCTTTTTTATGTGCCATAATCAATAACTCCTGTCACAAATCATAAAGTGCTCAAACCGACGAATTCTGTGGTTAAGCCATGTCATAACCATTTTTTTGACACGGACCCACGGTCCCATGGGGATTCACACAGATTAACACTGTTTCCACGTATTTGGATTCCTGCCCGTTCGGCTTCGCTCAGGGCAAGCCTTTCGCAGGAATGACAGATACTGTTATCCTGTTGTCACAACTGTGGTTACATTAGAACCTAATTTTAAACGCGGTCAGTTCGCGTAACTGTTAGTTCACCCAAACACAAAAGCAAGTATACCTATGCCACGGGGGGTTGTCCAGCAGTTTTTTTGGCGTTTGCGAAAGAAAACGCGCGATTTTGGCCAAGGTTCAAGTAAGTCGGATTCTGGGTAATGTTATTTGTGGCTCGATATCGTGCGGCATCCAGGCCTGGGATGAGGATGATTGTGTGGCTTTTGGAGTCTTGCCATCCCCAAGCTGCGCTTGAGGCTGCCACCCAGGAATGATCCATTCCCGATTTGCGGCGTCAAATAGATCCTTCGGGCCATTGGGCATCGAGTATCGCCTTGGAATCATCCAACGGCATCAGGCCCGAAGTAACGAGCTTTATCTTGCCCTCGGTGTCGATAAAGAAGACGGTCGGCAGGCTGTTGACGCTGTCATAGAGGGTCCCTGCGCCCTCGCTGCCTATGGCGAAGACGGGATAGTTGAGTTGTTTGGTGGTTGCGAATTCCTTGATCATCTCGGCGGTGTTCGGCGGATATGAAGAGATGTAGGACAGGGCGAAAATCGCCAGTTTGTCCTCGCCGACGGTCTTGCGTAATTCAATCAGGTGGGGAACGGTCATCTTGCAGGGCGGACACCAGGTGGCCCAGAATTTCAGAATAACGTTTTTGCCGCGGTAATCGCTGAGTTTGTGCTGTTTGCCGTTGATGTCGGTCAAGGTAAAGTCGGGCGCCTCTTTTCCTATCATCGGCATGAACTCGCGAGCGGGGCCCCAGGTTCTTGCATTCCTGATAACATCCACCAAGCTCTTCTTCTGCTCGGCGGATGCGACAACATGGAGTTGTGCGGCATCGGCGTCGGTCGGGCTTTGGGTGGTTGTCTGGTTCTGGTCGGGCGCCGGCGTGTCGGCTTTCGGCGGCGCTTGAGACGGAGTCTGTGCATTGTTGGATTCGGAAGCTCCATTCGTGGCCGGCTGCGAGGTAGTCTCTTTACATCCGTTCAAGGTTATCGCGGCGGCAAGCATCAGAACGACCGCACCGATTAACAGACAATAGCGAGTTTTTACAGTTTGCTTCAACACAGCGTATTTCTCCAAAAAGAGTTTATTTCGATTCCTATATTATACGTCCTTTATACTCCGAGGCCAAAGCGAAAGTTTGTTTTTTTGCCGTGCCTGCCCGATGACAAGGCAAAATAGTTGTATGTTGAAGGAGCGGTTTGAGTATAATGGCCGCGGATTAGGCATGGCTGCGTTGGCCGGCCGGTTTGCAGAATATTGAACTTTGAATACCAAGATGAACATTCTCAATAAGATGGCCGCACCCGCCTCGGCGGGTCATTCCGGCCTTGAGCCGGAATCCAGCCCACCTCAGCAGGTAAACTGGATTCCCGCCTGCGCGGGAATGACAATATTGCTGCTTTCGCGTGAATGACAATTTCAAAGCCACCCGGCTCATTTAACCGTTCAAACATCAATAAATGCAGGATAGATTCGCTTTGAATTTTACCGATTTAGGAGGATTTGCAATGGAAGGTTCATATTCACGCCGCAAGTTTCTGCGGACTGCGGTAGCGGGCAGCGCCGCTTTGGCGATGTCGGCGACGAGCTATTCCCGTGTCGTCGGCGCCAATGAGAGGATTTCGATTGGGGTGATAGGGTGTGGCAGCCGGGGCGTGGGGGCGCACATGGCGGGCGTCAACGAGCACGCCAAGAGCCAGAACATTGAAATTACTGCGGTTTGCGACCCATGGCGGGTCCGGCAGGAGGTTGCCTCGGCCCAGGCGAAGGAATGGTACGGCCGAGCGGCGCGGAAGTTTACCTCTTACCGCGATTTACTTGCGCTTGAGGACGTGGACGCCGTAATGATTGCCTCTCCGGACCACAGGCACACCGTTCATCTCAAGGCCGCGGCTGAGGCGGGCAAGGATATCTACTGCGAGAAACCGCTTGCAATGCGGCTCGATAGCCTTATCGAGGCGTGCGACGCCGTCAAGAAGGCCAAGGCGGTTTGTCAGATTGGCACGCAGTTACGGTCTTTGCCCAGTTTCACGGGCTGCCGGGAGCTTTACAAGACGGGGATTCTGGGGACGGTCGGGCGGATCGAGCAGTGCCGCAACGGGGAGAAGCCCTATTGGTACGGATATATCAAAGATGTTAAGGAGGAGGACCTTGACTGGAAGGAGTTTCTTGGGGACCGGCCTATGAGGCCGTTCGACCCGGTGCTCTATTCGGGCTGGTACGGCTATCGCGAATTCTCCGACGGCCCCGTTCCCGGGTTGGGCAGCCACTTTATCGACCTGGTGCACTATATCACCGGGGCGAAATTCCCCACGAGCTGCGTTTGCTTGGGCGGGACGTTCACCTGGAAGGACGAGCACAATTTCACCTGCCCGGACCACGTTCAGGCCCTGTGGGTGTATCCGGAGGGCTTTATGGTCAGCTACTCGACGAATTTCGGCAACGGCAGCGGCAACAGCTTCAAGATATTCGGCGATCAGGGCGTGATGGATATGGTCAACTGGACCGAGCCGATGATCTCAGCCGAGGGCGGCGGCAAGAGGATGGGGCAGATTCGAGGCAATAAGCGCGTCGATGACGTTGCCCATCCGGACCACTTCTTAGACTGGCTGCAATGCCTGCGGACGCGCGGCACACCCAACGCCTCTATCGACGCCGGCTATCAACATGCCGTCGCCGTCATAATGGCGATGCAGTCCTACGACACCGGCAAGCGAACTGTCTATGACTCCGAGAAACGCGAGATTCGTGAAGGTTGAAGTTGAAAAGGAGGTTGCCAATGATTTCATCAGACAAACTATCGCGGCGGGGTTTTGTGGGCGGCGGGTTAAGACTCGGCGCGGCAGGTTTGGCAATGCCTTTCGCGGCGGCGGCTTCGGCTGGGGGGTGATGAATTCAAACCAGCCTCGCCAAAGGCAATTCCGTATTTCTTACATCCATCGCTATTGGTCCGCTCATCACCCAGGGTACCCGCCGGCACGGCGCCAGCGGTTCACACGCTCTTACTTTGAATTTGTTGGTAAGCGACCTCTGCTATATTAACTTATACTACCGGATTTTTACCCTGTCTTCGCTTTTGAAGTATTCTCAGTTGGTCGGTTCCCTTTTGCCAGTATTCCAACTTCTCAGCAAGCGACTTTCCTTCAAGCTGTTTTTGCACTGATTCCGCCCCCCGCCGTTTCATTTCAACACAGTCAAAAGTCTTAGTCTTCATTTTCTATCACCTCTAATGGTAAATGTGTCCGCATATACCCGAATCAATTTAGACTTTGAAATAGGAGTCATGCCGTGAGTATATTTCACCCCTATAGATACTGTCAAACAAAATCCAACATCCCTTTTTTATGAGATTCTTGAAAGTCCAAGGTGATTTCTGTAAGATTATTGAGGTCGTACAGAGAAAATTATGTTCTGTAACCGTTTAAATGGGAAATGTCAGGTTAGATTTCGAGGAGAACTTTAGATGAACTCATTGGACAAGTTGTCACGTCGTGGCTTTATGGTCAAGGTCTCAAGGCTTGGAGCGGCAGGCTTGGCAATGCCTTTTGCGGCGGCGGTTTGGTCTGCGGAAGAGGCGGACAAGAAGAAGAA
>DATEBC010000298.1:0-13842 GCA_035288065.1 Sedimentisphaerales bacterium
CGCTTCCCAGCGTTGCCCTATCCTCCCCGATAGCAATGACATTATACCTATACATGCTGTTGCCTTAAAGCGTTAAATCCAAAAGAGTTAAGTCAAAACAGCCTTTATTATTCACCAACTTTTTTGGATGAGAACCAAAAAACAAGATAATACGCCTTTGCAGTACAGAGGAGTGGTACACTGGTGAGACGTACGGCAGAAAACCTACCGATTTGCAGCAAGGAGGGCTGGATAGGGGGTATGAGTAGAAGACAGAATACAGGAGACAGGAGACAGGAGACAGGAGACAGGAGACAGAATACGGGAGACAGGAGACAGAATACGGGAGACGAATTCACAAGGGATGGGGATGCAAGCAAGTGCAACCCCGAGGGACCGGGATGCAAGCAAATGCAAAAATGCGGAATCCCGACGTTGTTGGGATGGGTGGTTTGATTTGTTTCTATGGTTTTCATTTTGACGATCCGCTATTAGTTTGATAGGTATTCCGCCTCGGGCGGATTTGCGATATACTTTCCGCCAAAGGCGGATATTCGATATTCTGTTAGATGTATATTATACATCAAAGACTGTTGGATGTCAAGTTAATTCTTGAAGGGTAGATGAGCAAATGGGTAGATGGGTATATGAGTGGATGAGAGAATAAGGAGATGCGGGCGACGGCATTGACCCTTCGACTGTGTCCAGGACAGATTGTCCAAATTGACATTTCGGCGGGGTGGGATTTTCGGTTGACTGGATGGGAAATGGGCGGTAGGTTAAGAGTAGATGACGCAGCAGTGATTGGGCAACGTGAGACCGTGAGTTGGATATTGACGGGAGGCTTTATGGCTGGAAACTCGATGGAAAATGGACCGGACACTTTTAATTCTCGCCGTTGAGGTAGGTCAGCAATGAACCTGTATATTTGCAGTACGACATTTCAGGAAACTGTTGGGAATAATAGCCAATTTCCACCATCGCTTAGACAATTAATCTGCCAATCTGTCGAAGAGGTCCCAATTGATGATATGGGGCAATTGCTGTCGAAGCACGAGACAGATCCTGAGAACTTTGACAGTCGAATCGAGTCCAATCTCAGAAATATTTCTCCGGCCGCCATTTCTATAAATGCAAATCAGAGGATTTCAAATCACACAAGATTTAACAGTGATATCATTATTGATAAAGATGATTTTTCAGTATGTCTTGAGATTGAAAAAGGATACATGTCTAGATTTGAATTTGACATTCTTAAAATGCAGGCGTTTGCAAGTAACGTATTATTGCAGGAAGATACCAGGAAACGTGTTTTTGGAGCCTTTATCGTCCCTGCTGATAATGTTGTAGCTTCTCATATCAGTGGCAATTCGAATGAGTCTTCCTATAAATATCTGGCTCGGTTAAGTCGTTTGGTTGCTCAAATACAACTCCCGCTGTTAGAAGATATTCTAATTGTTGGATATAGTACTTCAGAGTTGTCAACGGAAGTGAAACCCGCCAGGAGTCCTAAACCGAAGTCAGACAAAGGAACAGTCAGTTATCTCATCGAAGGGAGCAGCGGATTAGTCGAAAGTGAGACTATCAGGAAGAAACTGCGAGGCTATCCTCTTGAAATAGTCTTCAGGCTAAGAGACGAGCTCATGTCCAGATTCCCAGGACTTCGTGAAAAGCTCAATTTCAATAGCAGGTACTTGGTTTATGCGAACGGTAATCGGAGCGATGCTTTGTATGTATATATTCAAAAGAGGCAACTTGTACTTGATATCAGGGTTTCCAAGGAAGAAGCTGAGAGTCTAAGAGAGCAGAGATTCAAGGTAAACCCAAGGAATAACTTCCAGTGCAGGGCTGGTTGGTTGACTGGCGTTTCTGTGCCGCATGATACGAAGAAATTGGATGTCATCGTGGGGTTAGCATCATTAGCTCTTGAAGGGTAGAAGCAAACGTAGAGTAATTATGAAGAAGCGTGTCCTGATTTCCTGCGTTAGTAAGAAGTTAGATCGCCCAGCTCGAAGCAAAGACCTCTATACGAGCACTCTTTTCAAACTGAGTTACAGATATGCAACGTCCCTAAAGCCAGATACGATATTTATACTGTCTGCAAAGTACGGTCTCTTGTCGTGCGACGATGTTGTAGCTCCCTATGATATAACTCTGAACGAGATGAATGCAGGAGATGTCAAAAAATGGAGTGAAAGAGTACTGGCGGAGCTAAGGAAACGAACTGATTTGCAGAAGGACCTCTTTGTCTTCTTGGCTGGGCAGAAGTATCGGAAATACTTGCTGCCCCATGTGAATAATTTGGAGATTCCTATGGAAGGGTTGGGAATCGGCAAGCAACTATCTTGGCTTAAACAAAGGGTAAGCAATAAGGATCTCTGTGCTGAGATTCACGCGCTGTTCCAAAAAGCTGAACGATACTCATTTCCATTTGATGTTGAGGTAATTCCCCGTAACGGTATCTATGTTCTTTTCGAAAAGGGAGAGGATGGGCATGGGAGCGATAGGATTGTTCGCGTAGGAAGCCACACTGGGGAAGGCCAGCTATGTTCGAGACTTCAACAGCATTTCATAAATGAGGACAAGGATAGGAGTATTTTCAGAAAGAACATAGGCAGGGCAATTCTGAACAGGGGAAATGACCCTTTTCTTGAGCAGTGGGAATGGGATCTCACGCCCAGGAAGAACAGAGAGAAGTATTCTGCCCATCTGGATTTTGCAAGACAAGAACAAGTTGAGAAACAGGTATCAGACTACATCCAAAGATGCTTCTCATTTGCGGTATTTGAAGTCAGTGACAAGAAGCGAAGGCTTGAGTTAGAATCACGGCTTATTTCTACAGTTTCGTTGTGCAGTTCTTGTGGACCTTCTGACACTTGGCTGGGACTATATTCTCCGAAGGAGAAGATCAGAGAGAGCGGCTTGTGGCTGGTGAATCATCTATATAGGTCTCCTCTGAGAGAAGGGGACTACGGCTTCATTTGCAGGATGCTTCGTAGCAGTTGAACTCACACCATAGATTGGCACTGTTCCGGGATCGTCGTAGCTTCTCGCGGCTTGTTGGGGTTGTCGGCGGGGCGGGAAGTAGAACCTGCGGTAAAACCGCAGGCTAACTGGGTTGGGGGAGATGGCCTTCATCGGGGGTGAGGGTGTGCAGGTTTGGGGGTTTGGGAGGTTGACCTTTGGGGAGGCGGATGGGATAATACGGGGGATGGTTGTTTTTAGTCTTATTTTGAAAGAGATTTGGCATCGTAAGGTTAATTTTGTCCTTTCGTGCCTGGCGGTGGTGACGGCTGTTACTCTGTTTATCGGGTTCTTCACTGCGGGGAAGGCGTCGGAGCGGGAGACTGCGCGGTTGATGCTGTCTATGGGCTATAATATGCACATCATATCGAAGCAGGCCGACCCGAATGTCTTTCTGCTGACGGGGCTTGCAGACCAGACTATACCGCAGGAGTATCTGGAGGTATTGAACAAGGCCGAGAAGCAGGCAATCTCGTACAATCATCTGCTGCCCACGCTGCAAAGGAAGATAAGGTGGCGCGGGCTGGATGTTATTTTGACGGGGGTCGGGGAGGAGGTGTGGCCGGCGGGCCAGAAGAAGCCCTCGATGAGCTTCAAGATCGAGGCGGGCGACGTATATCTCGGTTACAGGGTATGGAGCTTGCTGGGGATTAAGCGCGGGCAGGGCGTTGATATTGAGGGAAAGACATTTACGGTTCGCGGATGCCTGGCGGAGACGGGCGGCGGAGACGATATGAGGATTCAGTGCTGCCTTGCCGACGCCCAGGAGATACTCAAGCTGCCGGGAAGGATCAGCGAGATCAAGGCTGTCGATTGCCTTTGTTTTGCCGATACGAACGATACGGTCGGCTTTTTGCGAAGCGAGATCGGGGTCTTATTGCCGGAGGCCCGCGTTTTTCAGGCCAAGGCTATCGCTCAGGCCCGGGCGGACCAGCGGAAGATGATTAGGGATTTGTTTGCGGTGATTATGCCTTTTACCGTTATCGGGTGCGGGGTGTGGATCGGGGTATTGGCGATAATGAACATTCGCGAGAGGCAGCAGGAGATCGGTATTATGCGGGCCTTGGGATACGGTTCGGGACGGATCGCGGGGCTTTTTCTCGGCAAGGCTGTTCTGGTAGGTTTGTGCGGGTCGGTGGTCGGCTTTGCGGTCGGGACGTATCTGGCTTTGTATTTCGGGCCGAGGGTGTTTCATATTCCGGCTGCGATAAACGTCATACAGCCGGAGCCGTTGCTGCTGGTTGTTTCGCTTGTCTTTGCGTGCCTATTCGCGGCGGCATCGAGCTTTATCCCTGCGATGATCGCGGTTGCATACGATCCGGCTGTAACGCTGAGAGAAGAATAGATATGGTTGTGCTTGAGAACATTTCCAAATGCTACCGGACGCGGCGGGGCGAGGTCTATGCGCTTCGCGACGTGAATCTGCGCATCGAGAAGGGGGAATTTGCGGTTCTGTGCGGGCCCAGCGGGAGCGGCAAGACGACGCTGCTTATGACTATCGCGGCGATGTTGCGGCCTTCGAGCGGGAGAGTGTGTGCAGGGGGGCGCGATGTCTATGCAATGACGATAAGCGAGCGGGCGAGGTTCCGGGCAGAAAATATTGGGTTTGTTTTTCAGATGTTTCATTTAGTGCCCTATTTGAACATTGTCGAGAATGTATTGCTTGCCGGTCGAGTCTTGGGCCGGAATACGGGGAGGACTGCTGCGGAAGATTTGTTGAGGCAATTGGGCCTTGGCGAGCGAGCGACTCACAAGCCGGCTGAGCTGAGCGCGGGGGAGAAGCAGCGTGCGGCGATTGTCCGGGCGCTATTCAATCAGCCGAAGATCATTCTTGCCGACGAGCCGACGGGCAACCTCGACCCGGGTAACGCCTCGGCCGTGCTTGGGCATCTGGCGGAATTTCACACCAAAGGGGGTACGGTAATTTTGGCGACGCACGGGCCGGCGGCCCGGGAGTTCGCCAGCCGCACGGTCAGGCTTCGCAACGGGGCTATCGAAAAATCCGGCTAAGCCGAACCTGCGGTAAAACCGCAGGCTAAATAGACTGCTTCAAATCGGCTCTATACAAATGGGGAATTTCTTTTGGTTCGATGGGTAGGAGATTGCCGCAGTCGCCTACGGCTCCTTCGCAATGACGATCTCCAGAGAATATCGCCGCTCCCCGGCAATGAGACATGCGGACAGTTTTCTATCACACGCATTTTGAGAATCAGTTGACGCGCCGGCGATAACTTTATTAGAGGATTTTGTTCCATACGTATCTTGGCGCTAAGTGCAGTTTTCGCAAGTCTCGGCGAGTTACTCGAAGAACTTTTGCATTACTGCGGCGGTGTGCATTGCGACGAGCATGAGGTAGTCGAGGTCGCTGAGGCTGTAGTGCTGTTCCTTCATGGCGTTGTCCGCATACAAGACTCCGAAGCATCCCGTCGGCCTCATGATGGCGGCTATCATTGCCGAGCGTATCGCGTCTTTCTCTTCCAACTGGGCGGAGACTCGTGGCATGACGAGAAACTGGCCTTTCTCGACGGCCTGGATGATCTTCTCGCGCAGGGGGATTTGATTCAAGTCAACGGGGGAGCCGTCTTGTTTTTTGCCGGCGTGACATGTCATCGGTCCGCCGGGCTGTGTTCTCAATGCGCACCAGACGTGAAATGCGGCGAACTCCTCCAATGTCAGGTTGAGAAGCGTCAGCAGCAGGTCGTCGAGACTGCCGGCATTGCAGATTCTGATTGTCGCCCTGGAAAAATCGGTCAGCCTTTTTGCGGCGAGCCTCATTGCGGGGGCGTGCCCGGCGTCTGGATTTCTTACGACGGTTTCGTGGGGCGGGGTGGCCAGCGCCGCTTCGAGACGGAGTGTGTCCTCGGCCTGCATTTGCTGCTCTTTCGGCGCCTGGTCTTGCTGCTGCTGTTGCGGGATTTGGTCTTCGAGTGCGATCTCGATTGCGAAAGTTGTTATTCGAATCACGTCGCCGTGTTCGAGGTTCGCCTTGCGAACGGGCTGGTCGTTGAGGAACGTCTTGCTTGCGGAATCGAGGTCTTCTATCATCCAGGTTCCGTCGTCGGCGCAGTGGAGGACTGCGTGGTGTCTCGAAACGGTCGGGTCGGGCAGAAAAACCTGGCTGTCCGCTCCTCGTCCGATTGAGACCGGTCCCTGCGTGAATTGAAGCTCTTTGGTCGTGCCGTCCTTTTGCTTTAAGAGAAGACGCATCACTCTATCTCCAAAAAAGGATTCGAAAATCACATGCATCTTCCACCATCACACCATGAGTGTAATTATGCGCGGTGCGTGCGGATTTGTCAAGCGTGCTGCGGCGGGATGGCCATTACAGCCCCGAAAACAGCGAAAAAGCCGCAGAAAAATTTTTTATGGGCGTTGTTATGGTCTGCAAAGCAATACTGTTTTCGGCGTATATTCATTTATTCAAACTGTAGCGGTTCAGGGTGAATTGGACAATTTCGACTTACGGTTAAGAGAATCCCTTGCCTTCGGCAAGTCCACAAGACACCTATGTCCAATTCCGTCTGAAGCATTACAACGTAATCAAGCACTGCCAACCTGTGCCCCGGATATACCTGCCTAAAAAGCGAGATTGTCCGATTTGAGCCAAGCATGGATTGTCATTGCCTACGAGTAGCATTCGGCTGGGCCGACGAGGGGTTTTTCGAGGCCCTTTTCGAAGATGGATTGGCGGATGCTTGTGCATAGGTGGCATTTGGTTGCGTAACATAAAGCTTTTTCGTAGCCCTGGTCGTCGGCCTTATGGAGCAGGCCGGCGGGTCCGCGATTGAAAAGTGTCGCTACGAAATAGTCGGCGCTCGGGTCGAATTGGCTCCAGATATCCTCTAACGGCTTGTCGTTTATGTTCCCTATGACTATGCCGCTGCACGTTCCGCTGAATACGCTGCCGTAGGGGTCGATATGCACTCCCTTGGCAGCGAGGAATTCGCTGCTGCAGCTCATCGCTGCTATCGATTCCATCGGGTCGGTTTTGGCCAGGGCGGCTAATCGGCCGGCAGCACGACCGGTGAACCGGCAATGATAGTCTTCCATTGCGGAGAGGAGTTTCCTATTGCGCTGCTCGGCATCGAGGCCCCTTATTATTACCGGATTGTCCAGATACTTTTCCCAGCGGACGAGCACACGCTGCGGCCCAAGGATTTCTTTGGCAATCTTCGCCAATCTGCGGACGACCTCTGCATGAACGTACTCCTGATGGAACGGGTCGGTGCTGATCTTGAATCGCCGCACGCCGAGGTTATCGAGGACCTCCAATCGCTCGGCCGCGATCTTATCACTCTCAGCCCAGAATCCGTTTGTCTCGATCAGATCACATGGAGTGAGTCCTTCCTCTTTCGCCTGCTCGAGTATCTCGATCAATCGCTCCCAGTAAAGGAATGGTTCGCCGCCGGTCAAATGCACCCTTGCCTGTTCGCCGGCCAGGATTTTGAGCGACCGCCACGCATTTATCGCAGTATCCACCGGCATCAGACCGCCCTTGTCGGGCGAGCAGTTGTAATAGCAGAACTCACAAGCACAGTTGCACTTGTACGTCAGGAGCAATCCCGCCGAGCGCCACAGCTTCAACTTCGGCTCATTCCGCATCAGCCTGCTGTTGTAAACGTTGTCGGATAGATCGCTCATAGTCTCTTAGCTCTTGGTCCCCGACCGGGTATCTGCTCGGGATGGGGCCGACTTTTTTAGGTGGATTTGTATAACGGTAATATCTGCAGGGGTAATGCCGTTTATTCGAGATGCCTGGGCGAGGGTTCCGGGTCTGAACGCCGAGAGCTTTTCTTTCGCCTCGGCCCGCAGATGCGAGATACCCTGATAATCCAGGTCGCCCGGAATCTTCTTATTCTCAAGGCTGCGCATGCCGAGGGCCAGGCGCTGCTGCTTGGCCAAATAGCCCTCGTACTTCGCATCGACAGCCGCCGCCTCGATGACATCCTTAGTTATATCCATCTTCCTGACTTCGGGATGATCGCTTAGCGTATCAGTGAGGTTGTTTTGAGGCCGGCGAAGCTGGTCCCACAGACTGGCGCCGCCCGAGCGCTCATTAGCCAAATACTCCTCGAGCTTAGCGAGGTCGTTGAGCTTCTTTTGAAACTTCGCCCAACGGTTTTGGTCAACAAGCCCGGCCGAGACGCCGATGGGCGTCAGCCTTCTATCGGCGTTGTCCGCGCGCAGCGCCAGCCTGTATTCCGCCCGCGATGTGAACATGCGGTAAGGCTCGGTAAGAGCGCCCAGGCAGTCGTCGCCATCGGCACCCTTTGTCAGCAGATCGTCGATCATAACTCCGATATAGGCCTGGTCCCTTCCTAATACAATTGGCTCAGCGCCGGCCAGGCTTCCGGCGGCGTTGAGGCCGGCGATAAGTCCCTGACCGGCGGCCTCCTCATAGCCGCTGGTGCCGTTTATCTGGCCGGCCAAATAAAGCCCCGGCACCGCCTTGGTCTCGAGGCTGGTCTTCAACTGGATGGGCGGGCAGAAATCATATTCAATCGCGTAGCCGTAATGGACGATCCGAGCACGCTCAGCGCCCGGAAGCAACCGAAGCATCTGCTCCTGCACGTCCGTGGGCAAAGACGTGCTTATGCCGTTGCAGTAGATGGTCGTTTTTTCGGCGTCTTCGGGTTCGAGAAAGACCTGGTGACGCTCCTTGTCGGCGAAGCGGACTATCTTGGTCTCAATGCTCGGGCAGTAGCGGGGTCCGGTTGAAGTTATCTGGCCGGAATAGAGCGGCGCTCGGTCGAGGTTGTCGCGGATGAGCTGATGTATCTCTTTGTTCGTGTAAGTAATCCAGCAAGGTATCTGCGGCCTGTCGATCCTGTCGGTCATAAACGAAAACGGCGTCGGTTGTTCGTCCCCATACTGGATTTCGAGCTTATCGAGATCGACCGTCGCGCCGTCGAGTCTGGCCGGCGTTCCGGTTTTGAGCCTGCCGAGCTTCAAGCCGATTTGTTCGAGGCTTAGCGATAGTTCGTTGGCCGCCGGCTCGCCCAGCCTTCCGCCGGGCGACTTCTCGGCGCCGAGGTGCATCAACCCGCGAAGGAATGTCCCGGTAGTCAGAATCACTGTTCCTGCACGATACAGCGTGTCATCGCCGCACCGCACACCAGCTGCCTTGCCGTCCTGGGTTACAATCTGCGTCGCAATCGCCTCGATGATTGTCAGGTTTTCGGTCTGTTCGAGTCGGCCTCGGATGTAATCCTTATACTTGCACTTATCCGCCTGCGCGCGAGGCGCTCGCACAGCCGGGCCTTTCGAGCGGTTGAGAAGACGAAACTGGATCCCCGTCGCATCTATGGCCTGTCCCATCAGCCCGCCCAGGGCATCGACCTCGCGCACAATCTGCCCCTTGCCCAACCCGCCGACAGCAGGATTGCAGCTCATCTTGGCAATTGTATCGGCGCTGATGGTAATAAGACACGTCTTGGCGCCGGTCTTCGCAGCCGCATAAGACGCCTCAGCCCCAGCGTGGCCTCCTCCGACGACCACGCAATCAAACTCGTTCTTTTTCGTTCTGGCGGACATATTCAGTCAGTATAGCTTCCCGAACTTTCTAATCAAGTCTTGACAATTCATGTCCTTTTCCGCATACTATAGATTGTTGGGTTAAGATTATGGCCAACGAAAGTGCAGAACAGTTTTTCGCTCTCTGCATAGAGAACAAGGAATGTGAGGATTTGGAAAAGCGCAAAATATACAGAGTCCTGCCGGACGATGAGGCGGCAAACGAGGGATACCTGAGAATCGTTGATGAATCCGGAGAGGATTACTTGTATCCGCAGTCCTATTTTATTCTTGTCGACCTGCCTCGCGAAACGCAAGACGCCCTGCAATTGGCAATCTGACCGCTATGTTACCATAACATCTTGAAAAAAACATTGCAGAATTCGCTAAGTTTGGGTTCTTATACGGAAACCATATAAGCAATAGTTATATTTCAGTTCACGTGGAGAAAGAAATATGTCAATCCATAGCATATTATGTGAAGCTAGTGACAACGCCGAGGTCCTAAAAATAAAATATCATGGTGGAAGCCAGCCAGGCACTGTACGCCAAATATCTCCGATTAGCGTTTCCGAGGACAAAGTAATAGCAAGATGTCTCAGTTCCAATGTGGTAAAAACCTTTGTAATTGACAAAATCGAACTCTGTGGAAGCAATAACCAAGATGACGATATAAAATGGGCTCCTGCCAAGAAAAGCCAAGTCAAGTATGAAAACCTCGCTGCATTTTGCGACTTGCGTAGATCCGAACTCGAAAGTCTTGGTTGGCATGTTAATTCAGATGCTGATTTCGTTTCTCTCCATAGACGGTTCAAGAATGGCAAGCCATTAAAAGGCTCTGACGTATCACTAGACTATGAGGAATTTATATGCGATGGATTTGTTGATATAGACGGTAGATTGAGGGAGGAACATATAAGAAAACATCCAAGACCTTGGATGGTTAAGGCTACTGGAATGCAAGGCAGAGGATACGGAAGGCTCGGCAAAGCAGCAGATTTATTTATAGAACAGGCAAAACTTCTGTCTCCTAAAAATAGATAAAATATAACAACTCAGTGGAGAGGGGCGACCTGAAAGGCCGCTGTGGAGCTGTGACTTTATGTGCTTTGAGGGATTGAAATTGAAGACATTTTGGCTATCGGGTAATCAGGTCGTGGGTATCAGGATAAGAGGATATCAGATTAATACGACTCCGGCGTATAAATTCTTATGCTACTCTGCGAATCGCTGCGTAGCACGAGTCTAATGCTTCAATTCCCTGATTTGCTTCTGTCCATCATCCGCCCGGCAAGTGAATCCAGCACATACCAAAAAAGGAAAAAAGATTTTGACGAAAGGTACTGTTATGGTATAATTATTATACCATGGAGTTTGAATTCGATTCGAAAAAGAGTCAGAGCAATAAGAAAAAACACGGCATCGATTTTAGCCAAGCCCGGGTGTTGTGGGATGATTCCGATTTAATTGAGATTCCCGCAAGAACGAGCGATGAACCAAGATTTTTGGTAATTGGGAAGATTTCAGGAGAGCATTGGTCGGCGGTCATTACCTATCGGCGTGACAAAATAAGGATTATTTCGGTACGATGCTCCAGAAAAGAGGAGATTGATATTTATGAAAGCTAAAGAATTTGACAAAAGATTTGATGACGGCAAGGATATTTCTAAATATCTGGATATGTTAAAAGCCAGAAGACCCGGACAAGAACAGAAAAGAGTAAATGTAGATTTTCCTTTGTGGATGATTCACTTATTAGATAAAGAGGCAAAACGTCTGGGCGTGCCTCGGCAATCCATCATCAAAGTGTGTGTGGCTGAACGTATAGCAAAAGTCTCATCTTGAACATCTCATTCCAACTACTTGATTTTTAGAACCTGTTTCACGGGAGCATTAGTGCTGGGCGATTCGGTCTTAATGGGGGCTGTGCCGATGGAAGATATGGATTTAGTTATCAATCCTTCCACGCAGAAAGTGTGCGTAAATCCGGAAAGTCCTAACATTCCATCTGCACTTGTAAAATAAAAGGAGCAATTGAAATAGCATTCGAGAGGTAATTGACTTATGTCTCGAAGAGAAAGAAAACAAGGAAGCCCTTAAAAACTTCCATCCGCAGGAATTGAGTTTCCACACACTATCTTATGCTTAAATTACCCGCGCGGCACCACAGGTGTACCGGCTAATCGTCGAACTTCGTTTGTGCCGCTTCGTCAATCGTCTTTCGTCCTTTTACCATCAGCGTCCCTTTTTTGCGAGTGCGACAGGGGAGGCAATTACAACTTGCCGGAAGTGCTTCGATTGAAGAAGAACTCGACTTTCACTTTTGCGGGCTTCCCGTTGATTTCCAACACCGGGTAGGCAAGGAAATTGATCGGACCTGAAGCCGGGCCCGGTTCAACCACAAGGTCCCGGCCCCGGCTGAACTCGACGCGGTTCGCCGGATGGTGGCCGAAGTAATATGTCGATAGGCTGGAATACTTGTCGGCCTCGCTGATGTCAACAGGCCACCATTGGCCGTCGGTGTAGAACTCCGCCCAGCAATGATACCCATCTATCCCGCCTTCATTTCTCTCCGAGGGGATTGCCGCACCAATGGCGAAGCGTGCGGGAATCCCGACGCTCCTGGCCAAGGCGATGAAGTAGGAATGGAAATCCGTGCAATTGCCGGTCCTGGCGTCGCAGGCATATACCGCATCGCCTTTTCCCCAACCCGATCCATATTTCATGTAGCGCATGCGGTCGATGACGTGGTCGTAGATAGATCTTGCACGGACCAGGTCGCTCTTCTTGCCTTCAACCACCTTCTCGGCAATGGCGCGGAAATTCTCACCGTCCGGTACAAGGCGCTCGGGCTTGAGGTATTTCTCGGCATCGGGCGGTTGCTCGGCATAAACGGCCTTCTCCAAGCGCTGCACATTGAAGCGCAGCTCGACGGTCTTTCCACTGTCCTTGGGCGTCAGTTCGAGAAAAAGCACCCTGTTGCCGTATTCAGGGTCCTGCAGTATTCTGTGTTTCGCCGGAGCATTGATGGATTTGATTTCGACCGTCTGAAAAGCGTCCTTGTCCGGAAGAGGAATCCACATACGGGCAGCCCCGCTCATCTGAGGCAGTGTCGCCCGGTACAGGAATTCAAACTCGTCGCGATCCCTGATGACGCCAAGGTGTCCTTCGGAAGCGTCTTTGACCGGGATACGATGCCAGCTCTTATCCTTTTTTTGCTCCCACGCGTAGAAGGGCTGTCCGTTGATCTTGTGGACCGTCGTCTCCGTAACGGTCATCTCGCCCGGATCGCCGGTAAGGAAGAAATCCACGTCATAGACATTTCCGTCGGCGTTCGCCAAATCCACACACGCAAAATGCCGCCGAGGCCCGAGGTTCGCCAGGTACTCGGTGTGCACCCGGACCAGCCTCAGACGAAGCTCCTGCTCGCCGTGGGCAAGCGTGAAATACCCGCCGCCCGCGCGTACCTGGTCCTCAATGTATTTCTCGATGCCGGCCTGTATATCCGCTGTTACCACGTTCGGTATAGAGTCGGGCGGGCTTTGTTGCTCATCCTGCGACTTATTGCAGCCCCCAAGTGCAATGCAGACCACCACCACGACCGATATTGCCTCTTGCCGGTTCATAGCAAACCTCATCATCCCCGAACTGCATACAGCAGCCAAGGGCGTAAGAATCATTTCGGGTGTTCGCCGGTCGGATGCTCACCGGATGGATGTTCTGCGGCAGGAGTCTCGTTGGGTTCGGTCTCCTTGACCGGAGTTTCCTTGGCCGCTGCGTCCTTGGACACAGTCTCGTTCGAGGGGTGTTCGCCGGACGGATGGTCCCCGGCCGGCTTTTCGCTCTTCTTATTACAGCCGGTGGCGCCAAGAAAAACAACTGCCGCAATCAGCACTAAGGCAAATACCTTCTTTACCGTGTTCATCTTTACCGATTCTCCTTTCGTGTCTATGGCTAAGGCTCCTGCAAAATTGCAGAACTCGTGTTTACGCCCAACTATCCCAATAGTGTACAGCCTGTCATCCAATCTGACTACTTTTTTACCTACGCAATGAATATTTTATTGGTTCTATCCCCCGAATAATCGCCGTTTATCGCTTTTCCGCCAGCGCCACGGCGGAGGCTATGGCGAAATTGGCCGTATGTGTAATGCTCACACTGACGTGGCTGATACCGAGCTTCTGGGCGATTTCTTTTACCAAAGAACCGATAGCAGGGAGAGGCGGAACACAGCCTCCTCCAGGCCGTCGCAAACAATAGTTCCACAAGAACGCTCGTGATTATACTATAACTCCGCGCAATTTGCAAGGAAAAAATCCGCCTGAT
>DATEBC010000299.1:0-6722 GCA_035288065.1 Sedimentisphaerales bacterium
ATCCTCGCGCCGACGAGATAATAGCCTGCCTGCCCTACCTCCAGAGGCAGATCGAATTGATCCAGCCCGAAATGATCGTGGCTCTCGGCGCCCACGCCGCCAGGACGCTGCTCGATACCACAGAGTCAATAGGCCAGTTGCGGGGGCGCTTCCACGAATATTATGCCGGCCTGGGACAAGCGCCTGTGAAGCTGATGGCGACGTACCATCCGGCGTTTCTGCTCCGCAGCTACTCGCCGGAGAATCGCAGAAGGGTCTGGGAGGATATGCAGAAGGTCCTCGCGGAGCTCGGCCTGCCGATTCCCGAGCGGGAGAAGTAGCGGTGTCTTCCGAACAAAAATCGGTCATCCAATTCAAGGTTGTTCATGCGATTGCGTTCCCGCCACATGCGCGTCTCCGATATCGGATCGATAATACTACAGTTGCGACCATGTTTGGCCGAACTATGACTTATGGCAACTGAGATACGAACAACCCAATCACTTGTAGCTGCGGCGGAGAATGCACTTGCCGAGGCAAGGGGATCAATGCCTAAGTTTGCACATCCGTTTCTGAGCAAGGATTTCACGGAGCATCAGTTGTATGCAATCCAGGTATTGCGCCGGTTTCTCAGGACAGATACTCAAGGCGTCATAGAGAAACTTGCCGATGCGTCCGAGCTGCGCCAAGCTCTTGGCCTGACGGCAGTACCCGACTTCGCCACCCTGTTTCAGGCTGATGCCCGGCTGACGAGAAAGGGCTTCCTGGAGGAGTTTTAGGCCGCATTCCTCACAACCGGAAAGACAGCCGAGATTGCAGGATAGGACCGCGTTTCGTAAATCTCGCTACTATAGGGTAATGAGATTGCCGCGTCGCTTCTCCGCCTCCGGCGGACTCGCAATGACAATTTGAGACTTTCAGGTGTCATCCCTAAGGGATCTTATAGTCGCAATACTTGTGAAACGCGGCACTAAGACATGCTCTTGAGCAGTTCGTGCAGTCTGTCCAATTCGCCGGGTTTCATGTGGTAGCTGTGGTCCTTGTCGGGATAGTGGTTATCTTGCACTTCTTTGCAGTATGTGCTGAATGCCTCGATGGTCGCCTGTGCCAGGGCGCCGTAGCTTTTTGCGAATTTGGGCAACGGTCCTTGTGTTAATCCGAGGATGTCGGGCGCAATCAGTATTTGTCCGTCGCAGGCCGGCCCGGCCCCGCAGCCAATAACAGGGACTTGTGAACGCTCTGTGATAATCTGGGTAACTTCGGCGGCTGTTCCTTCGATAAGCAGCATATCGGCCCCGTTATCGATCATTTGCTCAGCAAGGCTGACAAGCTCGGCGGCCATCTCAGCGGTTGTGGCCTCGGCCTTGAATCGTCCGGTCCTCGTGATGCTCTGCGGTCTTATGCCGATATGGGCCATAACGGCAATGCCGGCGTTACTTATTGCCTTGATTACATCAAGGTGTGCCCCTGTTGCTTCGACCTTGACCATTTGAGCACCGGCTTCGACAACAAACCGCCCTGCGTTCCTTACGGCATCAGCCACAGTGATTTGGTAAGATAGGAAAGGCATATCCGCCACGAGGAAGACGTTTGTCGCCCCTCGCCTGACCGCAGCGGTTATTTCAACCATGAAATCAATTTTGGCCGGGAGCGTCGAGTCGAACCCGAGCAGAACCTGCGCGGCTGAGTCGCCCACCAGTATCATCTGCACTTGAGTCTGAGAGAGGAGCCTCGCTGTGGTGTAATCGTAACAACTGACCGCTGCAATTTTCTGGCCTTGATGTTTAGCTGCAACCAGGTCTGCAATCGTAATTCTTGTGCTCATAATCATTCATTCCAGGATGCGTTCTCGTAAGGAAATAACAGCTCGGCAGTTAGAATACGAGAACATGATTTGTTTTTCAAGCGTAAAGTATTCGGGCGTTGTATGCCGCATACGCAGTGATCTATGTAGTCCTCTAAAAAAAAAATTGAAAAATTTAACATTTTTGCAACTTAAGGCTTGATTACTTGTGGCAAAGGTGTAAATTTTAACAATCCACACTTTTTCGCTAAAGTAATCTTTAGTATATATTCGATTAGATATATATAAAGATTGTTGTTGAACTGAAAGAATGGAGTCGAATTTAGTTCATGGCGTAATCATTAGCTTTTCATCACCCTCCTCCGAAGCCAGATTCTGTTTTATTAGAATCTGGCTTTTTTATTGGCGTCGCATTTAAGATGGGCAAGGACGGCGCAGTCGCCGGTGTTAAATAGGGGAATATACACTGGCTATTGGGCACGTACGGCAAGGCGCAGCGGTTTTCAGGGGCTAATTCCGTGCAGGGGGTTTGAGTGATGCGGAGCAGCGCGGGCGAGAAGGCGGTCTAATAACAGAGGATCGGCGTGCCGTTGAGAAATAGTTTAGTTGCGGGCGGAGTTCCGGGGGCGCTTGAGGCAAATTTTTTTAAATTTTCTGTTGACCTGTCTAAGTCGCCAGTCCTATAATGCGGTTGTTGTTATGGATGATGACAATAGCTGATTAGTCAGCGAGTATCCCTGCAACGTCGAAGGGATTTGATGAAAAGGCAGAACGTGGCATTTTCTGGATGGTGGGTTTTAGCTTTACGCTTGGTGTTTGTGTTCTGCGCATTATTTGGATCGACTTATTGCCGGGCGGAGGAGATAGCAGTCCTTATTGAGCAGAGTCCGCCGAAAGGCGGCGAAGTGGCCGGCGGTACGGGCGTTCGCTACTATCCAGCGGGAACTTACATCAGGCTACTTGCGATTCCCAGGCCGGGCTATCAGTTTGTCTATTGGCTGGGAGATGTCGTCGATCCACTTTCAATGAACACCATGGCACATCTTGACGGGCCGATGATTATCGTCGCTGTGTACGCGAAGGTTCCCGAAGATGAACCTGAATCAACGAGCCCGGAGATTGGAATAGGGGCCGGAAGTGCGGAGGCCGGCGTCCGCGCGGCAGAGCCAACGCCATATCCAGCTTCATTCGGAGCTGTCGGGCAAGTAATACTGGAACCATCGACGATTTTCCTGTTTGGACTGGCCGCAGTGATGCTGCGGAGAATACAACGGCGCTTTTGAGCGGATGGACTCGAATCGCTTCAGTTGTCCGTTGTATGAGCGGCGGGCAAATGGCCACAAATTGACCCCGGTTGCTGTGTGTCGGGAATATCATTACGGGGCTGGATCGGTTGGGTGCACGACAGGAAGATGGTATGTCGGCACAGGCGGCTCTGTCACTCCGGGCCAGCCTCATCCCCAGGGGATGAGGCTGCCACCCTCGAATCTACGGCGGAGGCGCCGCAATCCTGTCGGGCGCCTGATCGGCTTATCACCGAGTTTCACGCTTGACAGCATCAGGAGCCGAAGCGTAGCATAGAGGTTGTGTGTTTGCGAAGTTTGTAGTCATGCAGACAGCGCTGATCTCAGTAGCCTTCGATATTGAGTATGGAAGGAGATACCGTGGAAGAACAAGACGCTAAAGAGAGCCAAAGTCCCATGCAGACCAAGGGCCCGGATAACGCCAAGTCGAATAAGAGAATCGTATTCCTGGTCATTTGCCTAATCGGAGCCGTAGCGGCCATCTGTCTCGTCGCGCTGTTCATCCTTCCCAAGATGGCCGAGGTTGCGTGGTTCTCCAATAAGATGATAGCCGTATATATTGCCGTTGGCGTGATTGTCGGCGGGGCGGGGGCGTGCTTAATTCTGCGAAAAACGGTTAGAACAAGGCTGAGAATGCAGAAGGTCATGAGAAAAGACCCGGATATCAACGATTGGCTGATTATCTTCGACTGGACGCCGAAGATACTTTACGCTCCAACAATTGCGACGTCTCTTCTGGCGGCTGTTGTTTCCTGGGTTTTCAGCTCTATCCCCCCGGGCATCATTGGCGGCTTGTGGTTTGCGGTGTTCTTTGTCAATTTCCTGGTGGAGGAGTACAACATCAGCATCAAAGTGCTGCTCATGATCCTGGCGGGGCTGGGATTCTTCTTCTTGTGGCTCCACCTGGTCGATTGCGTGGTAAGTTTCCTGCATCTGTTCAGGCACATTGCCGTATCGATGAATGCGACGGTTTATCTTCTTGCAGGCATAATAGGCTTGCTGACCGTGCTGACATCGTGGCTCAAGGGCCTGTTCTACTACTTAGTGATCACGCCTAATTATATGAACATTCAGGAAGGGCCAACGGAATCGGGCGAACAGATAGGCAGAGAAGACTACAACAGCAAAGTCGATACGAGCGATTTTCTCGAACGTCTTATGGGCTTCGGTCGAATCGTAATAACCTTCAAGGATAGAAGCCGGCAACCCATTAGCGTCCTTGTTTGGCAGATTCGGAAGAAGGCGCAGTTGCTCGAGAAGGTGCGTGGGAAGTTTGCGATCGACCAAATCCAGCCGGCGCAGAACTCGAGGCAGTGATGTGCTCGATGTTATTCGATTAGCGTCGGCTCAGTCTATGAGTCCACTTCGGGGCATGACATTACGTAGTCTATGCAGGCGCTGAGGCTTGCGGTTGCCACGGCTACTGTGCTGTCGGCGGCGCCGTAGTAAAGGTTGAGCTGGTCGCTCTCTTTATCGACCGTAGCGCCGGTGGGGAAAACTACATCGCTGACATCGCCGATGCGCTCGTAGGCCGCACTTGGCCCCAGGACCCATTCCTCGCTTCTTCGCAGAACCTTCCACGGCGAATCCAGGTCGAGCATGGCCATTCCGACGCGATATATCGCTCCTGCGGTGGTGTTGCGGACGCCGTGGTAGAATATTAGCCAGCCCTGCGGAGTTTCTATCGGCTGGCAGGCCAGCCCGACTCTATGGCAGTCCCAATAGGCCCCCCTTATCATAATCAGTGGCCTGTGGTCGCCCCAGTGTTTCAGGTCTGGTGAGAAGCTGATCCACATGTGGGCCTCGCCCCGGACGATAGGGCGGTGAATCAGTACGAAGCGCCCGTTGAATCTGCGGGGAAACATGCAGGCATCTTTGTCCTCGGGCGGCAAAAGCGCCCCCAGGCGCGCGAAAGTCTTGAAGTTCTTGGTAATCGCCAGCGAAACGACCGGGCCGCCTTCGCCGAAAGAGACGTAAGTTACGGCGAATTGCTTTTGTTCTTCGAGCCAGATGATTCTGGGGTCTTCGAGGCCCCATCTTTCTTCCCGGGAGCTTTGGTCGGCCTCGAGGGTGGGGTGTGGGTCGATTTGCCAGTTGGTTAATCCATCGGCGCTTCGTGCGACCGTCAGGTGTGAGAAGCCCCGCATATCCTCGACTCGAACGAGCAGAAGGGTTTCGGTATTCAGTCTTGCAGCCCCCGGGTTGAAGACGGCGTTGGTCGGATAAGGCCAATCGGCGCCGGACAGTATGGGATTGCCGTGATATCTTTTGAACAATTCGCTAGCTTTTTTCTGCCGTGCAAGTTCAGCCATAGCTATCCTTTCACCAACTGGGTTTCGTAAAGACTATGATACAATGAGCAGGTCTTTATCAGCTCATCGTGCCGGCCCTGAGCGATGATCCTTCCCTGGTCCATCACTACAATCACGTCGGCGCTGATTACCGTGCTGAACCTGTGTGCGATAATGAAACTGGTTCTATCGTGCATAACCTCCTCGATTGCCTTGTGAATCTTTGCCTCGCTGTCGGCATCGACCTGGCTGGTGGCCTCGTCGAAGATCAGAATAGCGGGATTCTTCAAGATAGCCCTTGCGATGACGATTCTTTGAAGCTGGCCGCCGCTTAGCCCGGTGCTGAGCTCGCCGATGAGCGTATCATAGCCGTTGGGCAGCGGGTCGATGAACTCGTGGGCAAATGAGCGTTTGGCCGCGGCGATTATTTCCTCTCGCGCAGCGTCGGGTTTGCCGTAGCCGATGTTCGCCGCGATAGCGTCGTGGAAGGTCACCATGTTCTGGGTAACCATCCCGATCTGCCTTCGCAGGCTCGACAGCGTTACATCGCGGATGTCCATCCCATCTATAAGAATTTGTCCGCTATCAGGGTCATAGAACCTCGGGAGCAGATTTGCGAGCGTTGTCTTTCCTGAGCCGTTGGGGCCTACAATGGCGACGTTGTGCCCGGCCTGCACTACAAGGTTCAGTCCTTTGAGCACAGGGACACTGCCGCCTGGGTAGGTAAAGACAATGTCCTTGAATTCGATTTTGCTCTTGAGCAACGGCAGTTCAACGGCGCCCGGCTTTTCAAACTCGATCGGCTCATCGACGATGGCGAAGACCCTCTCGCCGGCGGCATTAGCCTCCTGGATTTTGTTCCAGATGTCGCTCGTTTTCCGCACCGCCTCTGCGGAGGCGCCGAGCAGAAGCAGCAAGGTGAGGAATTCGGGGCTGTCTATCCGTCCGCGCGTGACCCAGGCCATGCCGATTATGATTGCCGCCGCACCGGCCGCCATTCCGAGAACCTCCAATACCGGACTGGTTGCCGAATCTACTTTCGATATCTTGAGCAACTGCTTCAACAACCGGTCGTTTATTAGCCTGAACGAGTTCACCTCGTATTGCTGCTGATTATAGACCTTAACGACTTTGAGGCCCGCCATCGCCTCCTGAAGTTTTGAGAGCATTTGCGAGCTGGCCATCAGCAGCTTCTTTGTGGCGCGCTTCATTCTCTTTCCGAAGGCGTTCACCGTCACCAGCACAAAAGGCGCGCTGGCCAGGAAAATCAGCGTGAGCTGCCAGTTCAGCAGCATCGCAAAGGCCAGCATAAACAGAGCGTTGAGCGGCTCGCGAAGCGCCTTG
>DATEBC010000300.1:0-13828 GCA_035288065.1 Sedimentisphaerales bacterium
CGGCGATAACAGTGAACGGGACGGCGGGCAGGAGAACGAACCGGACCCCGCAGAAAAGCAAGAGCAGGACGCCGCAGAAGCCCCATGGCAGGAAGACGCCGCGGAAGACAATCAGTAATCATCAGGAAAAATAGATGCCTCGCAAAATCGTTGTTACCTCTGCCCTGCCTTATGCAAACGGGCCTATACATATCGGTCATCTGGTCGAGTACCTGCAGACCGATATTTGGGTTCGTTTTCAGAAGATGTGCGGCAATCAATGCCTCTACTTCTGCGCCGACGACACTCACGGCACTCCGATTATGATAAGCGCCCGCAAAGCCGGGATTGACCCGGAACAGTTGATCGGTCGGATGCACGCCGAGCACAAGGCGGATTTCGATACTTTCGGCGTCGAATTCGACAATTACTATTCGACGCATTCTCCTGAGAACAAGCATTTCAGCGAGCTTGTCTTCACTCGGCTGAAGGAGGCCGGCTCGATTGTGACGCGCGACGTCGAGCAGACTTACTGCGAGAACTGCAGGATGGCTCTGCCGGACAGGTATGTCCGCGGAACCTGCCCGCGGTGCAAGGCCGAGGACCAGTACGGAGACTCGTGCGAAGTCTGCAGCGCCACTTATCAGCCTGCCGAGCTTATAAATCCTCACTGCGCCACCTGCGGCGCGACGCCCACTTCACAGACGTCGAAGCATTATTTTTTCAAGCTGGCGGACTACGAAGGAAGGCTCAGAAAGCTTATCGCCGAGGGCTATGCGCAGCAATCGGTTGCCAACAAGCTCGCTGAATGGTTTACCTCGGGCCTGAAGGACTGGGACATATCTCGCGACGGGCCTTACTTCGGATTTAAGATACCGGGCGAGCAGAATAAGTTCTTCTACGTCTGGCTGGATGCCCCTATCGGGTATATGGCCTCGGCGAAGAACTACTGCGACAGAAACGGGCTCGATTTCGACGACCTTTGGAACGGCGCCGATTACGAGCTGTACCACTTCATCGGCAAGGACATTATGTACTTCCATTCGCTGTTCTTCCCGGCGATGCTGATGGGCTCGGGATTTCGCCCCGCCAGAAAACTCTTCGTCCACGGATTCTTGACGGTCAACGGAGAGAAGATGAGCAAATCCCGCGGCACTTTCATCAAGGCGAGCACCTACGCCAAACACCTTAACCCCGAGTGCCTGCGGTATTACTACGCCGCCAAGCTGACCGACGGCATCGGCGATATAGACTTGGGGATCGATGACTTCGTAGGCAAGACGAACTCGGATTTAGTGGGTAACTATGCAAACCTTGCATCGCGCAGCGGCCCGATGCTGACAAAAAAGCTCAACGGGCGGGTCGGGCGATTGGATAACCAGGGCGCCGAGCTTGTTAGAAAGCTGGCGGCGGCCAAAGAGCAAATCATGCGCGACTACGAGTACCTCAAGTACGCCTCCGCTGTCCGCACGATCAGCACGCTGGCCGACGAGGCGAATCGCTACGTCGAGCAGAATCAGCCCTGGGCGACTATAGGAGCCGAGCCGGAGAAAACGCGAAACGTTCTAACGGCGGTTATAAACGCGGTGCGGATATTGACTATATACCTCAAGCCGATACTGCCCGTGTACGCCCGGAAGGTCGAGGCCTTTCTCAACGTGGGCGAATTGCGCTTTGCGGATGTGGATACGGTCCTTGAGGATCACGAGATAAACGAATTCGAGCGGTTGTTCGAGAGAATCGACAGGAAACAGGTGGATACGATGATAGAAGAAAGTAAGGATGGCGGTGTGCCGAAAGCCGCCCAGGCAGCCCAGGAGCAGGCAAGCTTGCCCCAAGGGGGCTCGCCCTTCAAGCCGGAGTGTACGATAGATGATTTTGCCAAGATCGACCTGCGAATCGCCAGGGTCGCCAAGGCCGAGCCGGTGGAAGGAGCCGATAAGCTGCTCTCGCTGCAATTGGATGTCGGCGGCGTAACCAGAACGGTCCTCGCGGGCATAGCGAAGGCTTATACGCCGGAGCAGCTTACGGGCAAGGCCGTCATCTTCCTGGCAAACCTCAAGCCCAGAAAGATGAAATTCGGCACATCGGAAGGTATGATCTTGGCGGCCGGACCCGGCGGAAAAGAAATCTTCATGCTCACCGCCGACCCAGGCGCCAAACCGGGACAGCAAGTAAGTTAGAGGATAATCTCGCATAGTAGGCACAATCTATGAACCATCCATTAGCTGAAGTATTTGGTTATTCGATTACCGACTTCTCTGAAGAGGCGGTCCGTTTTCGACATAACAGATTGTGCCCGTTCAACAATAAAGTGCCGTCATGTACTAAAGATAAGGCTAATAATCCTCTTGGGGTATGCAGTATCTACAACAAAGAGGACACAGTAATAACGTGTCCGGTTCGATTCAGAGAGGGCTGGATTATCGCTGAGGATGCGGCGTCGTTCTTCTTTCCGCCCGGCAGCAAGTGGACATCGCTTACCGAGGTAAGGCTGAAGGATAAGGCTGGCAAGTCTGCGGGTAATATAAATGTTGTCCTCGTTTCCTATGATGATAGTGGTAAGGTCACAGATTTTGGCGTGCTTGAAGTGCAGGCAGTTTACATATCGGGTAATGTCCGTAATCCTTTTGAAGATTTCATTAGTGGTCCCGCCGGAGGCCGCGCTTTTGACTGGACAGGCCGCCCAAATTATCCGACCCCCGACTATTTGTCTTCCTCACGCAAGCGGCTGGCCCCGCAGTTGATCTTCAAGGGCGGGATATTGGATATGTGGGGTAAGAAAACCGCAGTGGCTCTCAACAGAGGGGTCTTCGAAGCGATGACTCCGTTGCAGGAAGTCGAAAAGCACAAGGCGGATGTCGCCTGGTTGATTTACGATTTGCGCCCATCCTGCGCCGTGGGTCAATCCTACGAGATGTTTTTGGAGCGAGTGGTTTATACGAAACGTCCAGAGGCTCTGGGCGGCGTTCGCCTGAGCCAAGGCCAACCAATCGACACATTCATTAACCAGATACTGGCTGGACTCGAAGAAATTGTCGTCTGAATAGAATGCGTGCTATGAAGCCCGGAGGTACCTGCCAATCTGAAGTGGCCCGGATGCTCAGGAATTCGCAGACCAAGGTCATTGTCCCAGTTGTGACCTTGGGCCTTCTGCGCGAGTATGCCGTATCTAAAAAGGCTCTGTTCTCGGACTCGGAAATCCGGAAGGCTTACGAGGCCGCCGTCAAGCACATGAAGGACTTCCTGGGGCACGATGTGCACATTGGTGCGAAATACTACGATGCGTATGGCTCCCGCATGTCTCGTTACGGGGTTCTCGAACCAGTCGGACATCTCAAGTATCGCCTGCTTGCTCCCTATACCGAACACGCGAAATTCCTTTGCGACTGGATTCCGCAGCGCATCAAAGAACACATCGACAAGCGGGTGGGTGTGGTTCCGCGTCTGCACGAGCCAACCGCACGGACAGCCCTCGCCCAGGACCAGGCTCGATTCTTGATCCTCATTCGGGAGCAGATCGGCAAGACGGCAGCGAACTTTGAGATTTTCACTTTTGCGGTCATAAAAGTGCATCTGGAGAAATTCGCCTGCAAAATCTACCGGGACACTCGAACCTCAGCGCACGACAAAGGGGTGGACCTTTCCACCAACTTCGGCGTTGTTTACCAAGTCAAAAAGCTTCGTATTCACACGGAATCTGAGGCGGCGCGCATTTACGCCGAATTGAAGTTGAACTTCGACAATGAACGCCTGCAGGACGGCAACGTGATTTTGGTAATCGACGACATTTCCAGAGAGGTCAAACAGTACCTTATCGACATGAAGGTCCAGTCGATCAGCAAAGAGGATGTTCTGAATATGGCCGCCAATTTTGATGAGCCTGAGGACAGGCAGAAGGTGTTGCGCATCGTTTATGACGAGTTCCGGCGCGAGTATTCAAGTAGAATCTCATGAAACAGTTCACAGATTACCTGTTACGGAGAGTCACCCAGGCGGGCGATAGTATGGTCCCCGAAGACGGCAGCACGCGCGTTATTTCAGACCTTTCAATGGCGATTTGTGGAATCAAGGGCAGGAATCCAAATACATGAAAAATGGCTATGCCATAGCTTAACCACAGTGTTAATCTGTGTAAATCCGTGTCAGAAAAACAGAACTGGTCAGTTTGAGTTAATAACAATTGGTCTTACGAATGCAGAAGAAGAATCTTGAGACTATTGCCAGGGAAGATGGGCGGTTCAGCCCTGCGGCTATTCGGTTTGTCTATGAAGGGCTTGGGTTCACAGCCAAGAAGATAGCGGACGAGCCGAGGCATGTGACCGGCCAGATGCTTTGCGAAGGGATGGGAAAATTGGCCGTGGAAAAGTGGGGCAGGCTCGCCCTGCTCGTGCTGAAGACCTGGGGCATCGAAACGACTCGCGACTTCGGCGAGATTGTGTACCTTATGATAAGGCACAAATGGATGAGCGCCCAGCCGACCGATTCAATCGAGGATTTCGACAACGTTTACGACTTCCAGACCGTATTCAAAGAGCAATTCGAGTTTTAAGCGGCACTTTTCATCGCTGAACGTGCAGAAATGGGGAGTCTATTTCAGCTCGAGGACGAATGCCTGGTCGCATCTGGGGGAAAGGTGGGCAGGTTCGTACTGGGCGAATCCGTAGCTCTTGTACAGGGCGATTGCTTCTGTCAGCACCGAAGCGGTCTCGAGCGTAACCTTCTCGAATCCCATCCGCCTTGCTTTTGTCAGGGCGTCATCCAGCAGGAGCTTGCCAAGCCCCCTGCCTCTGAACGATTTTCGCAGATACATCTTGCGAAGCTCGCAGGTCGCTTCGTCGATTCGGTATAGGCCGTAGGCGCCGATTATCGAGCCGGGCCTGTCCTCGAGAACGAAGAACGCCCCGCCCCTCTTGAGATAGGACTGCTCGATATCCTTGAGGTCGGCGTCCGTGGATTCGGGGTCGGGCGCGAGGCCGTACTCCCGCAGGACGGCGAAAACCAGTTCCGTTATTCGGTCAGAATCATTGTTGTCTGCCGGCCTCAATCGGGGGCAAGACCTCTGGGCCATGGCTTATGTCCGTATATTCGTGTGGCCTGATGGAAATCGTGTGGATTATAGCTGATGTCCAGTGTCCAGGTGAAAATCGGCAGCAAAAAGAGAAAGAGGCTCTAAACGCGGCGCTTAGAGCCCCGTTGGTTTGTTAATAAGCCAAGCCTATCGGCCTTTTGAGCCTGGCTTCGCAAGAGAATCAATCAGCTACCTTATTTGTACAGATTCCTGATCCCGGCGATGTCACCGTCTTCGAGGGTCTGCTTCTTAGTTTCGCCCTCGGTTGCGTAACCGTACATGGTCTGCTCGGAACATTTTGCGTCGTAGAGGTCTGCGAGTCCGCAACTGTGCCCGAGTTCGTGGATGGCAATATTGACAAAATCCATCCTCGTCGGGTCGTCGCCGCCGGCCCAGTCGAAGTCCACATCGTCATATATCTGGTCCCATTCAACGAGTTCCCTTCCTTGAGGCGGCCCGCCGAATATGCCCCATACGATCGTGATGGCGATAGCTCCGTCGTCACTGACGTCGGCGAAGTACACCTCGTTTCTGTCGTCAGGGGACACTGTATCGGCTTGTAAAGGAAGAACAGCGGCGATTTCGTCTCCAAGAATGTCTGCTCCGGCAGCATTCTCCCATTCCCCGATCCCATAAACCAAGCCGCCGGCAACTGCGCCGGAAGTCAAACCGTCGATGTTTGTCGGGTCCACCATATAAGGCTCGACGGTTTTCCATTTTGCGCCTCTTGCAAGAAAGCCGTAGCAGTCGCTCGTGCCGGGGTCTCCTGCGCCTCCCGAACCACAGTCGGCCGGGCACTTCTTGGCGGTCTCACCCGCCTCGCAGACTCCGTTGCCGCAAGTCGGCTTGGCCGGACTGCCTTTGTGTTTGACTATGGCGTATCCTTCGACCTCTCTGCCTTTATCCTTCGCTTTTCCGAGGTAGTAAACATTTGGGGCTACCTGCGCGGCATTGACAGGGAGCTCGAACTTTGCGCGGTCTTTGGCCTTGCCGGCCGCCATCGAGTCAGCGGACAATGCAAAAGCAAACAGGAGGGCGCACACAGAAACACATATCAAGGTTCTGATCTTCATAATACTTCTCCTAAACGTAATACGATTGACTAACCTGTACAGTTACAAACACTGTCTCGGCTTGCTGATTCAGATAACTTGCGTGAAATGATGCGGCTTCTTATATTTCATACCACCATCATCCACAGCGTATAAGCTGCTAATGCATATTTTGCCCTCCTTGACAACGGATATCAACTTATCACAATCGAGCGAATCTGTCAAGGAAAAAACTGACGGAATTTATCGACATCGGGGCCGCTGTAATTCAGTTAAGTCCTTGTCTTTTAAGGCTTTAGAGTTATAACACTAAACCGGCCCAATATTATTCGCAGGCATTTTGCCCAGCATGTCTTTGGAGGAAAGCGGCATTGAAAGGAGGGCGCCTCAGGTGAGAAATTTTAAGATGATGTCTTTGTAGTATTTAGCAGCCCTTTCGACGTCGGCGATTTCGATGTATTCATCAGGTTTATGGCAGTTCTCGGGCTTGCCCGGGCCGAATATCACCACCGGCGCGCCGAGCTGCGCGAAATGAGGGCCGTCGGTGGTGAATCCTACTGCCTTGGTTTCATCGATCCCTACGGCTGCACAAAAATATCGAACAAAGGCACAGCCCGAATCGGTCTCCAGGGGGCCGACCTGACGGACTATCGATATCTCGGCTTCGAAACGCGGGTCGGCGGATTTCAGCTTTGAAAAAATTTCCCGCAGATCGCGCACAATGTCTGCATGGCTCTGCCCGGGAAGCGTGCGGAAGTCTATGCCCATAGTGCACCTGTCCGGAACGACGTTGGTCGCTTTGCCGCCTGCAATAGTGTTGATGCTCATCGAGCAGCCGCCGAGCAGCTTGTGGGGTTCCGCGCGGGGCCGGTAGTCTTCCAGTGCATCGAGCAGGAGCCTAGCGGAGCTTATGGCATTGATGCCGAGGTGAGGGGCCGAACCGTGCGCGGCCTTGCCCTTTGTGATGATTTCAATCCAGAACATCCCGCGATGGGCGGTGACTATCTCGAAATCGGTCGGCTCGGGAATGACCACCCCGGCAAATTCGGGCAGTTCGGAGCGGCCGGCGAGGAATCTATTTGCCCCGGAGCTGTCGGTTTCTTCGCCCGCGGTGGCCGCAAATACGACATCGCCGAGCAGTGAGGTCCCGGAATCGACAATTTGCCTAATAGCGGCGACGACGGCGGCGATCCCGCCCTTCATATCTGTTGCCCCTCTGCCATAGACCCTGCCGTCGCTTTGAAGACCACTAAATGGCGGATGCTTCCAGGGCGCATCGCCGGGGCCTACAACGTCAAGATGGCAGGCAAATAGCAATGCCGGTTTGCGGCCTTGCGACCTGATGCGTGCCCGGATATTGGCCCTTGCCTGGTCCCACGCGTCTATTCGTGCTTCTACTGCGGATAGGGCAAGTTCATTTGAAATCACCTGCGCGGCGGCAAGTTCGCCCGTTCGCGTGGTCGTCTCGGCTTGCACAAGTTCGCTCAGGAAATCTATCATAACAGGGCGATTATACAGCCGGCCTTCCATAAAAGAAAGGCCGCGACGCAGATAATGGCCGGACTGTACGCTTTTCCGAGCCGGCGAACATAATTCTCATTCGCTACCCGGATGCTTCGTCCCCAGGGGACTCAGCAGGACACGGGGAGACTGGTTTGCCGAAAAATGATTTCACACCCGTTAGTCGTTGGCGGAATCGGGAAAAATTTGTTTGCAGTATGCCGGTCCGATGAGTATCCTACAGGGTTCAATAGTTTTATAATTGGGTCTAAGGAGCACAAATGGGACCTGTGTTGAACGGGCTTTCAAAACTACAGAGCGTAGAGAATCGTCTGCGTGCCGCCAAGGCAAAACTGACAAGATGCAGAAGAAACGTCGTGATACAGGAGAACCAGGTCAGAAACCTTCGAAACGCCCTCGAGGCCAAGAAAGAGGAAATACAGCTTACGCAAGTTCAGTATGACCGGCTGGAGCTGGAGCTCAGATCCCGCGACGAAGATATTGCGAAGCTGCGTGCGGTTCTAAATACAGCCAAGACGAATAAGGAATACGCCGCCGTTCTGACCCGTTTGAATACAACCAAGGCGGACAACTCGAAGAATGAGACTCAGATTCTGGACTTGCTCAAGGATATCGAGGCCGACCAGGCCGAGTGCAAAGAAATCCAAACGCAGATTGAAGAGCAGAAGCAGCTACTCGAAAAGACACGCGCCGAATCGACCGTGCTTGGGGGCAAATATGAGGCTGCGATACATGAAATCCAGCAGGAGTGGAACGCTGCGGCAAAAGACATACCCGCTGAGCATTTGGAGATCTTCAGGCGTGTCGCCGAGACATACGACGGGCAGGCCGTTGCAGAGATTGTAAGTCCGGACGACAAGAAGAAGGCCCATAGCTGCGGCGGGTGCTTCATGAAGATCACCTTCGAATCGGTCAATCTGCTTATGAGCAAGGACGAGATCATCCGCTGCCCCAACTGCACGAGAATACTCGTGCTTGCCGATTTTCAGGGCTGATTGATTCTAAGGATTGGCCCGCGTTTTCGAGGAGTGAATACCTTGCCTGAGAAAGTTATCGCTTATACGGATGGCGGCAGCAGAGGCAATCCGGGGCCTGCCGCCGCCGCCTTTGTCTTGAGCGATGCACATGGCGCGCCTCTCGAAAGCAAGGCATTCTTTCTTGGACAGGCAACCAACAATGTGGCCGAATACACGGCTATCATAAGAGCGATCGAGGCTGCACTGCAGCACGGCGCCGAAGACTTGACCATCTTCAGCGACAGCGAGCTGCTCGTGCGGCAGCTCAACGGCAGGTACAAGGTCAAAAGCGAGAATATCAAGCCCCTTTATCGACAAGTGGCCGATTTGCTCGGTCGGTTCAGGAGCTGGAATGTTCAACATGTTGCGAGGGAAAAGAATGGTCGAGCGGACAGCCTCGTAAACGAGGCGCTTAATAGAAGCGCTGATGTGGAAAACCAGCCTTTCTCAGCAAGGGCCAACAAAAACCCGGTCCGGCTGGGAGTCTTGATCAGCGGCGGCGGCACAACCCTGATGAACATACTGGACTGCATCAAACGGGGCGAATTGAACGCTCAAGTATCGGTTGTGATCAGCTCCCGCTCGACTGCAGCCGGTGTTGAAAGAGCGAATAACGCCGGGCTCAATGTGAAGATCGTTCGCCAAAAAGACTACAACAATATCGATGAATTCAGCAGGGGCATCGAAGAAGAGCTCCTTGCCGGGCAGGTGGACCTTGTCGTTCAGGGCGGGTGGCTCTGTTTGTGGAAGATACCTCAGCGCTATGAGAATCGCGTGATGAACATACACCCCGCGCTTCTGCCGAGCTTTGGAGGCCGGGGCATGTGGGGCCATTACGTCCACGAGGCCGTGCTTCAAGCCGGCTGTAAAGTCAGCGGATGCACGGTGCATTTCTGCACCAACGAGTATGACAAAGGACCGATTATCGTCCAGCGCGCCTGCGAAGTAAAGGATACCGACAGCCCCGCCGCGTTGGCAGCCAGGGTCTTCGAGCACGAGTGCATTGCGTATCCCCAGGCCATAAGGCTCTTCGCCGATGATAGATTGCTTGTCGAAGGCCGCAAGGTCAAGATTAGATCATAAGATACAAGGTTGCTAAAAGCGGTGAACAAACGGCAAAAAGCCATATTGGTTGAGGTTGCCACCGTACTCGTCATCACGCTCATTGCGGTAGTGGCAATGATAAACTTCAAGGACTACATCAACCGCCGAGAAGCTATCGCTGCGATGCAGCAGCTTGGCGAGATTGTTTTGGAATACCGCCGTCAGAATGGCAGAGTGCCTTCCGAATCCGTCTTCCTGAGCGAGAAGAACAATGTAAAAGGCTCGGTCCGGCTGCCCAACCTCGTTTACAGGGGCCTGTGGATCGACTTCGAGGCCGAGCCGAATGACATCCTGGCTTATGCCGAGAAGAATTACCCTTCCTCAATGCTTGACGACGGGTATGTCGTGCTCATGTTCGACGCAAATGCCGTGTGGATGGGCAAAGCCGAATTCGAGGAATTGCTCGCCCGCCGGCAAAGCGAAGTTGAAATCGAAATGACCCGCCCCTAAAAACCGTCGCCAACCATACTCAAACCTCGCTTCATAAATCTCGCTACTAAAGAGCCATCAGTTTACTTTCCGCCCTAAGCGGACTTCCCTCGCCGCCAGCTCCGCGATGGGCGGGTCCCAATGACAACCTGAGACGTTCAAGTGTCATTGCGAGGCCCGAAGGGCCGTGGCAATCTCATAGCTCCAATACTTGTGAAACGCGGTCATCAGCAGCCGCAACGAAGCACAGGCCGACAAGTCTCATTGTACGAAGTAATTCTTCATCCCTGGCTATTGCTGTGACTGGGCTGCGCTGAGTTCTGAGGACTTGGTCTCATCGAGTTCTTCTGTCTTGAACCCTTTTAGCTTCAAGTGCTCATCGTCCTGGACTTCGACCTTTATGATGTCCTTGTCCTTGAACTTTCCGGCCAGCACGCCTTCGGAAAGCGGGTCTTCGATATAGTGTTCGATGGCCCTTCTCAGCGGCCTTGCGCCGAATTCTGGATTGTAGCCTTTATCGATGAGGAATTCCTTCGCCTGCTCGGTCAGTTCCAGCTTTAGCCCGTGCTCGAACAGCCGCTTGAAAACCTTTGCCAGCTCGTACTCTACTATCGTCTCAAGGTTCTCTCTCGAGAGCGCCTTGAACACTATCGTCGCATCTACCCGGTTGAGGAACTCGGGCCTGAAATGACGCTCGACCTCCTTCTGCAGCACCTCTTTCATCTTCTCGTAATTCGATTCGGCCGTCTTCTTGCCGAAACCAAACCCGGATTGGTTCTTTATCAGGTCCGCGCCGATGTTGCTCGTCATAATAAGGACGACGTTCTTGAAATCGATGCGCCTTCCAAAGCTGTCCGTCAGACGCCCTTCGTCCATAATCTGCAGCAGTATATTGTAAACGTCCGGATGGGCCTTCTCGATCTCGTCGAGCAGCAGCACCGAATACGGCCTGCGGCGTATCCTCTCGGTCAACTGCCCGCCTTCTTCATAGCCGACGTATCCGGGAGGCGCGCCGACCAGCCTGCTGACGTTATGCTTCTCCATAAACTCGCTCATATCTATGCGAATCAATGAATTCCTGTCGCTGAACATAAACTCAGCCAGGGCCTGGGCCAACAATGTCTTTCCCACCCCGCTGGGCCCGAGGAATATGAAGCAGCCCATCGGCCGATTCGGGTCCTTCATTCCGCTTCGACTCCGCCTGACGGCCTTGGCCACAGTGCTGATCGCCTCGTCCTGCGAGACAACGATTTTGTGCAGCTCGGCCTCGAGCTCGAGCAGCCTCTGCGTCTCCTTCTTCTCGAGCCTGGTCAGCGGCACGCCGGTCATATTGCTGACTACCTCCGCGATAATCTCGTTATCGACTACCCCGGTGGTCTCCTTGTTCTCCTCATACCATTCCTTTTGCAGTCTTGTCTTTTCGTCGAGAAGATGCTGCGCCTCGTCCCGCAGCGACGCGGCACGCTCATAGTCGGCGTTCTTGACGGCCTCATCCTTCTCCGTCTGCACCTTCTCGATATTTTCCTCAATCTTGGTCAAATCAGGCGGCGGCGTCATATTCTTCAGCCGAACACGGGCGCCGGCCTCATCGACAACATCTATCGCCTTGTCGGGCAGACACCGGCCCGTGATATACCTTGTTGACATCTCCACCGCCTGGAATAGAGCCTCGTCCGTGAAACGCACCCGGTGGTGAGTCTCGTAGCGGTCCTGAAGACCCCTGAGAATATCCAGGGTCTCGTCCTTCGAAGGAGGCTCGACAATTATCGTCTGGAATCGCCTCTCAAGGGCCCCGTCCTTCTCGATGTGTTTCCTGTATTCATCCAGTGTAGTTGCCCCTATGCACTGCATTTCTCCGCGAGCAAGGGCGGGCTTGAGCACATTCGAGGCGTCTATGGCGCCCTCCGCCCCACCGGCCCCCACGAGAGTATGAAGCTCATCGATAAACACGATTACGTTCTTGGCCCTCTTGACCTCGTTTATGACCGCCTTGATCCGCTCCTCGAACTGCCCGCGATACTTCGTCCCGGCAACCATCATCGCCAGATCCAGAACGACGATTCGCTTGTCCTTTAGAAGCTCGGGTATTTGCTTATTTATTATTTGCTGGCTTAAGCCTTCCACGATGGCGGTTTTTCCTACACCCGCCTCGCCCAGCAGAACGGGATTGTTTTTCGTCCGCCTGCACAGTATCTGTATCAGCCTTTCGGTTTCGTTTTTCCTCCCTATAACCGGGTCGAGCTCCCCATCCGCGGCCAACTGTGTAAGGTCCCTTCCGAAACTATCCAGCGCAGGGGTCTTGCTCTTGCTTTTGCGTGCCGCCGCCGGCCCCATCTTCATTCCAAGAGCCGCGGGCCCGTCGTCAACCCCGGCGCCAAGCAGATTCAGAACCTCCTGACGCACGTCTTCCAGCTTGAGCCCCAGGTTCATCAAAACCTGCGCAGCTATCCCTTCGCTCTCGCGCAACAGCCCAAGGAGGATATGCTCGGTCCCGACGTAATTGTGATTGAGCGCTCTGGCCTCTTCTATCGCGTATTCGATCACCTTTTTCGCCCGCGGCGTCTGGGGCAGCTTTCCCATAGTGACCATGTCCGGCCCGCTCTTGACCAGCTTTTCCACCTCCAGACGCAGCTTCTTTATATCCACGTCCAGATTCTTCAGGACCGTAGCCCCGACCCCGCTGCCCTCCTTTACAAGCCCCAGCAGAATATGCTCTGTTCCAATGTATTCGTGATTGAATCGCTGGGCCTCCTGGTTGGCCAGGGCCATCACTTTTCGTGCTCGATCTGTAAAACGTTCAAACATCTCTTACCTCACTTCTTCTCAGATAGGGTCGCCTCGAAGCTGTCGGCGCCCTGTTTGACACCGATTTCCATCATCACCTGCACATATCTTGATGCCTTCCGGTCCTGTGATACCCGCCGGACTAGCTACATTATATCACGCCCAGGCTCTTTGTCAATCAGGCCGCCCGGCCCTAAATACAGCCCGACCAAAGCCGGCATACACTTTCTATATCCCGCCGAGACGGCCACGGTTCGGTTACCGGACGAAGTTTCTGTCTTTTTCGATGTGAATTTCATCGACACAAAGCAATATAGACTTTTCCCCATCTAAACACAAAAATACGCAGTTTGAGCGTAGAATAGGCACATTTTGGCCGCCCGATGACTGCCCCCGGACCGCACAACGCATCCTCAAGAAGCCTAATTCCGCCTGTTTTAGACCAACAAACGGCCCTGCATTTTTTTTGTGTTCTTTCTTTGTGATTTTCTTGGCTGTTGTGCGTCTTTAGGGTATAATATTGATGACAAACTGATTTTATTTACATTAAATTTAAGGAGGCTTCATAATGTCGGACTCAAAACACACAGTTAAAGCAATCGCCGCCGGCATGCTGATCATTGGCCTGGCCATAGGACTATCGTGCAGCAAGTCACCGGATAGCAAACCTTCAGCGCCGCCGGCATCCGTTGAGACTCTTTTTGCAGTCCAGGTGGACAACTTTGACTTCACGCTCAGTCAGATGGACCAGTTCCTGGCGGGCGTTTCCCCTATTCCTATGGGCCTGCAAATGGTGGTTCGGATGCAACTGGCCGGCGTCTTGGGCAGCCCGGAGTTGGCGGGTTTGAACATGGGCGGAAAGTTCAGGGCAT